>JAPPFQ010000258.1 GCA_028875135.1 Acidobacteriota bacterium | reverse complement strand
CAGGTGTTGCGTGATCGCCTGCCGTGAGGAGTTGATGCCGTGCTTCATGGTCAGGCGTGCGCAGAGTTCGAAGAGCGATTGACCTGACCGATCGACGAGTTCATCCAGGATGGCTCGCCTGGTTGGGTCAGCGATCGCGCGATACACGTCCACGAGACCAGCCTAAGGCAATTGTTCGCTTGCATGACACAGGCCCATGGTATGCAAGTGCGTGCTTGCATGTCAACTGTTCAACTTTTGCACGTTGAGTCTTCAGAACTTCCGGATCGCCAGACAGCGTTCGTGGATAACTCTTTTTTGGATAACTTGTCATGCAGCGACGTAGCCGCCGCCGAGCACCCCTCAGGCTCGATGATCGCCCAGGAAGCGATCGACCTGACTGCGGGAGGGAATGGAGGCTTGCGCTCCCGCCCGGGTCACCGAAAGGGCGGCGGCGGCGTTGGCGAATTCGACGGCCCGGGGCAGGGAGCCTCCCTCCGCCAGGCAGACGGCCAGGGCGCCGTTGAAGGTGTCTCCGGCGGCGGTGGTGTCGGTGGGCTTGACCGCATAGGCCGGGAAATGGCGGCTCAGGACGCGGTTGACGACCCAGGCGCCCTTGTCTCCCAGCTTGAGGACCACAGTGTCCGGTCCCAGTTCCAGCAGGCGGCGTCCCAGGGCCGGGGCTTCGTCCGGGCGAATCTCTCCGGGCGGCTCTCCCAGCAACTGCAGCGCCTCGGTCTCGTTGGGGGTCAGGAAGTCCAGGTTGCGCAACAGGGTTTGGGGCAGGGCGGCTGCCGGGGCGGGATCCAGAAGGGTCGTCGCCCCGTGCCCGCGGGCCAGGTGGACGGCAGCCTCCACGGTCTGCAGGGGCGACTCCAGTTGCAGCAGGACGAGTCCCTGGCCGAAGTCCTGGAAGGCCGGTTCCAGATCGGCGGCTTCCAGCCGGTCGTTGGCGCCGGCGGCAATGGTGATCTGGTTCTGTCCCTCGCGCTCCACCAGAATCAGGGCCACCCCGGTGGCCACGCCGGCAGTGGGCGACACCCGGCCGGCGTCGACCCCTGCGGAGGAGAGCCCCTCGGTCAGGGTGCGGCCGAACCCGTCCTGTCCCACCCGGCCCGCCATGCGGACGCGGCCGCCCAGCCTGGCGGCAGCCACGGCCTGGTTGGCCCCCTTGCCGCCGGGGATCATGCTGAAATCCCTTCCCTTGACGGTTTCTCCGGGCAGGGGAAGCTTTTCGGTTTGCACCACGAAGTCCATGTTCAGACTTCCGATCACCAGGATGGGCTTCATGGGGTTGTCTCGTCAGAGCGGAGGCCGGCGGGTCTTGAGGGAAGCGGTTGATTCCAGGGCGGCCGCGGCCCTCAGCAGGGTCCCTTCCTCGAAATGGCGGGCCACCAGTTGAACCCCGATCGGCATGCCGTCGGGGCTCATTCCGAAGGGTACCGAGATTGCGGGTGAGCCGGTCATCCCGAAGGCCGGGGTCACCGAGGCCGCGTGCACGGCCGGGACCGTCTGGCCGTCCACGTCCAGGCAGACGGCGTCGTGGGGATGGGCCGTGACCGGAGCCGCGGGCAGCAGCAACAGGTCGTGGGTGGAGAAGCGCCGCATCAGGTCGACCCGAAGCTGTTCGCAACCGGCCAGGGCCGCCACGTATTCGGCGATTGCGGGCGGGGGCGTGTCCAGCAGCCGCTGCACCGAGGGCGCCAACCGGTCCTTCCGGCCGGCCACGACCGGCTCGAAGTAGTGAGCCGCTTCGGCCACCAGGAGTTTCATCACCATCTCGATGGGCTTGGACCGCTTCCAGCCCTCCAGGGCCACGGGCTGAACCCGGCAACCCAGCTCCTCCAGGCTGGCCGCGGCCCGGGTGACGATCTCTTGAATGGCCTTGGCCACCGGTGCGAAGGGACCTTCGGAAAAGAAGCCGATCTTCAGCGGCGGCAGCGGCGCATCCCAGGGCGCCCGGTCGGGCGCCGGCACCGGAACGGCGTAGGGGTCCCGGCCGTCGGGTCCCGCCAGCAGCGACAGCGCCAGGGCGGCATCCCGGACGGTGCGGGTCAGCGGTCCCACGTGCAGATGGCGGCCCATCACCCCCGGGAACTGGCCGGTGATGGGAATGCGGCCCTGAGTGGGCTTGAAGCCCACCACGCCGCAGTAGTGGGAGGGCAGCCGGTTGGAGCCTCCCAGGTCGGTGCCGATGCCGAGCGGCGACAATCCGGCGGCCACCGCGGCAGCCTCTCCGCCGCTGGAGCCTCCGGCCGTCCTTTCCGCATTCCACGGATTCACGGTCTGGCCGAACACTTCGTTGGAGGTCTCGGACCACAGGGCGAATTCGGGGAGGTTGGTCTTGCCCAGCAGGATGCCTCCGGCCTGCTTGAGCCGGGCAACCGCCGTGGCGTCCCGGGAGGGGATGCGGTTCTCGAACAGCCTGGATCCGCGGGTGGTTCGGACTCCGGCGGTGTCGAAACAGTCCTTGGCGGTGAAGGGGACTCCGTGCAGAGGGCCCCAGGACTCGCTCCTCATCAAGGCGGCCTCGGCCTGGCGGGCGCGCTCCCGGCTTCCGTCCGCCAGGGTGACGACCGCTTTCAGCGAGGGGTTGATGTTTTGGACGCGTTGCAGGTGCGCCTCCAGGATCTCAACCGGCGATAGCGCCTTGGTGCGGATCCACTCTGCCTGTTGTCTCAGGCTGGCGTAACCGATGTCGGCCGGAGTCATGGTTCCTCCCGATCGGTCGAAAGCAGCACCGGATCGAAGACGAAGACGTTGGGGTTGGCTTCCTGAACCGTCGCCCGCACCCAGTGGACATCGGGAACCCCGAAGGATTCCACCCGGGTGAGGTGGACGATGCGTTGCCGGGTCTCGGAGTTCCGCAGCGGTTTGTCGATCCTGAAGTAGTGGGTGTCTCCATGCACCAGGACCACCGGCTTGGAAAAGGCCAGCATTTCAGCCTCCAGGGAGCCGAGAAAATCCTCGAAGCCGGAGCGCCCGGAGTCCCCCGGGGGCAGCTCGAAGCGGGGGTTGCCATGGATGACCAGCACCAGCGCCCGGTAGCGGTCCCCGGCGGACAGGCGGAAGGCGGATTCCATCCAGGCCAGGTTGGCCGCCAGGCGCTGGGCATGCTCCCGGTCTCCCTCCGGCCAGCGGCCGAATCCGTCGTTGCTTCCCACCACGTGCAGGGTGGCGAAGAGGACCCCCGACCGGCTCCAGCGGCTGTTTTCCCTGAAGCTGGCAAAGGCGGGCGAGCTGCTTTGACGTTCCAGTTCAAAGGTGGTCTGACCCAGTGTCCGGTCGGTGGGATAGAGGACCTTGCGGAGGAAGGCCAGGCGCTCCAGGGGATCCGAAGGCGTTTCCGGCTTGTGGCAGTCGGTCCATTCGTTGTCGCCGGGCACGAAGATGAAGGGATGACTGAAGCGGTTGAACTGCTCCAGGCGCTGCCGGTAGATGTCGTCCGCGCAGGGGTCGTTCTGGCCCTTGAAGTCGCCCACGTGGATCACGAAGGCCAAGTCCTCCCGGTTCATGGCGTCGATGAGGTTTTCGAACTGCGGTTCCTCCATCGGCGCGTAGGGCAGGTCTCCGATGATGCCGAAGGACCATTCGGAAGGAGGCTGCGGGCTTTTACAGGCGGAGGCTCCCGCCAGGAGCAGGCAGGCGGAGAGAGCCAACAAGAATCGAGATCCCATGTCGAGTTCCTTTCGGTGGCGGAAGAAGAGTAAGGCCGCTCGCCCAACCCTCATGGACTACTGACCCGCTTGTGGCCGGGGCCGATAGTTTACCGCCTCGATCCACGGGGCTCAACCGGCAACTGGATCAACCGGAATCGGCGCCATGGCTCTGCTTCGGCCGGGTCGATGCGGTTTCCGTCGACAGGGTGATTGGCTGCCGCATCGCAGGAAGCCGAGCTGCACCCAACGGGAGAGTATGCGGGCGGGACGCCCGCGCTCCCGGGGGGTGCCATCCCGATGGTGCAGTGGAGGGTATCCGGAAAATTCCTGTGCATCCTGTGCATCGATGTGAATAAACCATCTGCTGGTTCTTGGGACGGAAACAACCCTATCGGATCTCGCCAGGGAGGTGGGGACTGCCCCCATTCGCCGGCAGCCGGCTCCAATCACAATCAAAGCAGTGCAGGTAGCCCGGGGATTGGACTATACTTTCCGAGGGCCGGCGGTTGGAACCGCCGGCCAACCCGGTGGATGAGGCATTCATACCAATGACAGAACTTGAGGAACCGGTGGGAGGAAGAGGATGAATCGACGAGAGCTCATCAAGTCGTTGGCGGCGGTGCCGGTGATGGCCGGAGGCGCCGCAGGTCCGCGGGCGTCCTGGAGCAAGGGGGACGGCTCGAGGTCCGTGGCTGGGCAGCATCGCTGCTATACCGACGAGTGGAAGCGCACCCGGCCAGACTATGTGCTCTACCTGCCTCCCGAGCCGCTCGGAGACGATGGGGACAACGAGCATCTCATCGTGGTGGAGACTCCCAAGGGAGACCTGCTGGCGACCTGGAGCCAGGGAGCCTACGAGATGTCTCGCGACTACCGTACCGTGGCCTCGCGGAGCCGGGATGGGGGCGTGACCTGGACGCCACCGGAAACCATTGTCGGTCCTACCGACCACCCGGGATTCACGGCGGCCTTTGCCGTTCCGCTGGTGAGCCGCAGCGGGCGCATCTACCTGCTGTTCAACAAGCACACCGGCGTCACCGACATGTCCTACACCGTCACCTCGCTGCAGCGCTGCATCTACTCGGACGATGACGGCCACTCCTGGAAGGAAGGGACCGACCTGGAGGTCCGGCGGCGCCCCAGGTACGACCACCCCGATCCCAAGATGCAGAAGAACCTGATCTTCTGGCAGCAATCCATTCGGGATTCCAAGGACCGCATGCTGCTCGGATTTACCCGCTGGAGCAGCTTGAGCCGCTTTCCCATGGCCAACGGCCCCGCCGGATGGTACCCGGATTCGCGTTCGGAATTCGTTCGATTCGACAACCTCGACGACGGTCCCCACCCCAAGGACCTCAAGCTCACCTGGCTCCCGGAGGGGGATTCCGTCTCAGTGCCGTGCCCCTTCGAGCCCCACAGGAGCCGCGGCTACAGCCTGGGCGAAGAGCCGGCGGTGGTGCTTCTGCCCGATGGGCGTTTGTTCGCCGCCATGCGGACCATCACCGGCAACGTCTGGTATTCCGTGTCGGAAGATCCCGACGGCCGGGTCTGGAGGAAGTCGGAAGCGCTCCGCATCCGCGACCACGGCCGCTTTATGCACCATCCCAAGAACACGGCCCCGCTCTATCGGCTCCTGGACGGCCGCTACATCCTCTTCTTCCAGAACCATGACGGGACCGGCTACGGCGCCAAGGGGCCGGGCGACATGGGGGCCCGGCGGGCTCCCATGTTCTATGCCGTCGGCGAGTTCCGGCCCCAGGCCCAACAGCCCATCTGGTTCAGCCAGCCCAAGGTATTTTGCGACGCCGAAAACATTGCGGTGGGTCCCGGAAACGGGGGTCTGGAAGGCGGCAGAACCTGGCTGTCCTTCTACGGAGCCATGAGCTACGCCGGAGGCAAGCAGATCCTGTGGTATCCCGACCGCAAGCATTTTCTGCTGGGCAAGGAAATCACGCCGCAGATGCTGGGATAGTCGGCCCCAGTCCGGGGACTTGACCGGTCGCTGAATCCTTCGGATAATAGGGCTTCAGGCGACAACGATTTCGCGAGTTCCACCATGCGTTCATGGCTGTGGCCGGCGGTCGCTCTGCTGTTGGTTCCCGGGGCGGCGCCGGCACAATCCGTTCCTCAGTTCGAATCGGAAGTCCTGCCGATCCTCTCCCGTTACTGCACCCACTGCCACGGGTCCCTGGAGCCCATGGGCGGTCTGGATCTGACCAACCCGCTGCTGATCGAGAAGGGCGGGGCCAGCGGAGCCGGATTGGTCAAGCATTCCCCCGAGGCCAGCCTGGTCTACGAGCGCCTGGTGGACGGGTCCATGCCTCCGGCCGGACAGGAGAAACCCTCGGGTGAGGACATCGAAGTCATTCGGCGCTGGATCGGTGCCGGAGCGCCCACCCTCAAGTTCTACCAGGCTCCGGATCGGGCGGCCGACCGCCGCCGCCGGATAAAGATCCAGGCCCCGCCCCTTTCCCGGGCGGACCGGGAATACTGGGCCTTTCGCAAGCTGGCGGCTCAGGAACCGCCGCAGGTTCGCCAGGTCGCCCAGGTGCGCACCCCGGTGGATGCCTTTCTGCTGGAGAAGCTGGAGGCAAAGGGGATCGGGTTTTCGGCCGACGCCGGCCGCCTCTTCCTGATGCGGCGCCTCTACCTGGACC
>JAPPFQ010000336.1 GCA_028875135.1 Acidobacteriota bacterium | reverse complement strand
CGAACTTGACCACCAGGTTGCGCCCCCGGTAGGCCCGGGCCGCCCGAAGGGCCGGGATCAAGGCCTCGGAGCCGGTGCTGTTGAACCGGACCCGCTCGGCGCAGGGAATCGCCTGGATCAGAAGCCGGGCCAGTTCGACCTCGGCCTCGTGTTGGCCGGCAAAGACCAGGCCCCGGTCCAACTGCCGGTGGACAGCCTCCAGCACCGGGCGGGGACTGTGGCCCAGCAGCAGCGGCCCCTGTCCCAGCACGTAGTCGATGTACTCGTTGCCGTCCACGTCGCGGATCCGGCTCCCCGAGCCCGACTCGAAGTAGAGCGGATGGGGAAGCTCGGCCTTGCGCACGTCGCTGCTGACGCCTCCGGCCAGAAATTTCTTGTTCTCTTCAAACCATCGGGCGGATTTTTCCAGGGTCATGGGGGATTCCGTGGGGATTGACGGGGCGGCTACAGGGTGGTCCAGCCTCCGTCCAGCATGAGGTTGATTCCGGTGACGTAGGCCGAAGCGTCGGAGGCCAGGAAGACCACCGCTCCCTTGATGTCCTCGTTGTCGAGCAGGCGCCCGATGGGGACCCGCTTGGTGTAGTTGTCGAGAAAGGGCTTGGGCTGGTGGTTGAAGTAGCCTCCGGGGGAGATGCAGTTGGCTCGCACTCCCTGTTTCCCGTAGTAGTTGGCGATGTGGCGGGTGAAGTTGATCATGCCCGCCTTGACGAAGTTGTAGGTCGGCGCCTGCAGCATGTCGGTGCCTTCATAGAGGCTGGGATCGTTGGCCACCACGCCGTAGATGCTGGAGATGTTGATGATCGATCCCCGCTTCTGCCGGACCATGTCGGGAACGAAGGCCCTGCAGATGGTGAACAGACCCACCATGTCCCCCTTGGCGCTCTCCAGCCAGTCCTCAGAGGTCTGGGTTTCGAAGCCGCCGCCCACCCGGGCCAGGGCGCTGTTGACCAGGATGTCGAGGCGGCCGAACTGCTCCAGGATGCGGTCGTGCAGGCGCTGAATGGAGTCGGTCTGGCAGATGTCGACCTGCATGCCGTGGGCGTCGTAGCCCCGCTCCCTCAGCCCCTGGGCGAAATCGAGGTTTCGCTGCAGGGAGCGGGAGGCCGTGATGACCGTGGCTCCGGCTTCGGCCAGGCCCTCCGACAGGCTGCTGCCGAATTGGGGCCCGGCTCCGGCGGTCACCAGAGCGATCCGGCCCTTGAGGGAAAATTGTTCCAGCACGGCCATGGCCACCTCCTCGAAAGGGTCCTCAGTGTACAGGATCTCTCAATCGTTCCCAACATTGTATTTCACTGGAATGTCGCCGGACAAACTCGGTAGAATACGGCCTTTTCAGCCTGCCTTCGGTTACGGAATCCGCCCGGCTCCGCAGGGGACTGCCGGACCGGCGCCGTTCCGGCGGCCCCCGGAATCGTCCCGGGCTGGCGCCACCTCACCGCAGCTTGTCTCAAAGTCCTGAACACCAAGGAGGACCCTTGCTGGCCACCCGCTTGAAATCCAAAGTTCACCAAAGAGAGCTGACCCTGGGAATTCTGTTGACCTTCGATCACTGGGCTGGATACCTGGAGATCTTCAAGTCCGAAGGCCTGGATTTCGCCGTCCTGGACATGGAGCACAGCTCGGCCGACCTGCACACCGCCGAGGAGCTTTGCCGGACCGCGCGGCTGCTCGACTTTCCGCTCCTGATTCGTCCGGAAGCCGCCCTCTATCACCTGATCCGGAAATACATGGACATGGGCGCGGCCGGCCTGATGATTCCCTGGACGGAAAACCAGGATCAGATCCGGGCCATTCGCGAGGCGGCGTTCATTCCCCCCAAGGGGCGCAGAGGCCCCGGCGGGCCCTCCATTTTTGCCAATCGAGGCCTGGACCGCCAGGGTTGGGATGAAGTGGAGTCCAGCCTGTTCATCACGACCCAGTTCGAAAGCCCGGCCGGGATCGAGGACATGGCTTCGCTGATTCCCCATGACTGGATCGATGCCGCCATGCTGGGTCCCTACGATCTTTCCCTGAACATGGGCCGCTGGAGCCATATGGATCATCCCGAGGTGGTGGCGGCCATCGAAAGGGTGTGGCGCCAGGCCCGGGACATGGGAAAGAACTGCGGCATGGTGGTGGGAACCCTGGAGCAGGCCGGTTTCTGGATCGATCGAGGGTTTTCCTTTCTGATCTGCTCCGAGATCTCGGGCATGGTGCGGCACCGCGCCCGCGAGCTGGTCGGTCGGATTCGGGAGGTCCATGCCGAAGCCAGGGCCAGGAAGACCTAGCGAGGCCGTGCCACAGATCGACGAGCCGGGGAAAAGAAGTATCCACTCTTTCCAGGACTAGTGGGTTGAGGGATACCCGGCTGAGCCGCGACCGAAAGGGCGAAGGATGCAACTGACGACGCTGGACCTGGTGGTGGTGGTCGTCTACATGGCGTTGCTGTCGGGAATCGGCATCTATTTCTCCCGGCGCCAGACTTCCAGGGAGGAGTATCTGCTGGGCGGCCGCAGCATGCACTGGATGCTGCTGGGCGGCAGCATGATGGCCACCCTGCTCTCCACCATCACCTTCCTGTCGGTGCCCGGCGAGATGATGCGCTACGGCATCGCCTACCTGTCCGGAATCATCGCCATGCCTCTGTTCGTCCCGGTGGCCAACCGCGTTCTGATACCGGTGCTGCGGCGACTTCCCATCACCAGCGTCTACGAGTACCTGGAAAAGCGCTTCGACGTTAGCTTTCGAAGCCTGGCCTCCTTTCTCTTCGTGCTGCGGACCATCATCTGGATGGGACTGATCATCTACACCTGCAGTTTCGCCGTGGCCGAGATCACCGGTTGGGACCTCTACTTCACCATCATTGCCACAGGCCTGGTGACCACCTTCTATACCACTGCCGGCGGTCTGCGCACGGTGGTCTGGACCGACAACCTGCAGTTGATGATACTGCTGGGCGGCGCCCTGGCCATTCCGGTGCTGATCGGTTTCTCGCTGGGGAGCGGTCCGGCGACCTGGTGGCAGACCTTCTCCGAGGCGGGGAGGACCGAAATTCAGACCTTCAGTTGGGACCTGACCGTTCGCATCACCGTGGTCGGCATCGTCATGGGTAATTTCTTCTGGAACATCTGCACCCTGGGAGGGGACCAGGTGGCGGTACAGCGCTATCTGAGCTGCCCCGATCTGTCGGCCGCGCGCAAGAGCGTGTGGATGTTCGCCGGCTTCAATTTTGCAGTGATGCTGGCGCTGCTGTTCTGCGGATTGTCGCTGTTCGCCTTCTATGCCAGCCAGTCGACTGCGCCGGTTCAGGCCTTTCAGGAAGAGATTGCAGCCAGGGCCGATCGGGTGATGCCGATATTCATCGTGGAAGAGCTGCCGGCCGGGGTTTCGGGGCTGCTGCTGGCTGCGCTGCTGGCGGCCGCCATGTCCAGCTTGAGTTCCGGCATCAACTCCATCTCGGGAGTGGTGGTCTCCGACTTCTTTCAGCGATTCGGACTCTTCAAGGCCCAGGTTCGGACCCTGTGGGCCGACCGGGCGGTGTCGCTGCTGGCGGGTCTGGTGGGAATCGCCACCGCGACCGGCACCGCCGTGATGGCCACCCGCACCGACTGGAACCTGGTCGAGCTCACCGGACGGCTGAACCACATTTTCGTGGGGCCCCTGGGGGTTCTGTTCTTCGCCGGCATCCTGTTTCGCCGGGCCGGCAAGCAGGCCGCCCTGCTGGGTTTCCTGGCCGGGACGCTGGCCAGTCTCTTCATCTGTTTCGGGAAGGAGTGGTTCGGCATGGAAAAGAGCCTCTCCTTCGTCTGGGTGGTCCCCCTGCCGTTTCTGGTCGGACTGGCCCTGGCCGGGCTGCTGGCCTACTGTTTTCCCCGGCCGCCCAAGTCGTCCGTGCAGGGCCTGACTTTGAGGAAGGAGGGTGCGGCGGGGCGAAGCAATTAATGGATAGCCGCCCTCCGTCCCATACGACGGGACGGATCATACAGAGTGAAACAGGGACCTGTTACGAACCTAGGAGACTGGGGCCCCATCGGGGCGCCGCGATTGCCCCCCTCCGGCTCGACTGCGGGCTTCGCCCTTGTCTCGCAGAAGTCGAGCCGCAGGCGAAGGCTGATGCGGTGGGGGGCAAGGCTCGGCTCCGGACCGTGCGACTGGAGGCCTCAGGGCGAAACAGCGGTGTTCCAGACAAACTGGAGGTTGGACCGATGGCTACTCACGACGCGCCCCTGCCCTCGATGCGGGTCGACGGCCGGGTGGCCCTGGTGACCGGTGCGGGATCGGGGCTGGGACGCAGCATCGCCCTGGCCCTGGCGCAAGCCGGAGCCGACCTGGTGGTGACCGACTTGCCGGGCAGGATGGGGAATGCCCGTCAGACCGGAAAGGGGATCCGGGAACTGGGCAGGAAATGCCTGGCGGCGTCCCTGAACGTGACCTCGCTCAAAAGCATCGAACGCATGGTGGAGAAAGCGACCGAGCGGTTCGGAGGGATCGATATTCTGGTCAACAACGCGGGCATCAATATCTCCAAGCCCGCTCTGGAGGTGACGGAGCAGGACTGGGACCGGGTGTTGGCCGTCAATCTCAAGGGGGTTTTCTTTTGCTCCCAGGCGGTGGCTCGTGGGATGATTCGGAGAAAGTCCGGCAAGATCGTCAACATCGCCTCCCAGAACGGGGTCATCGGCTATTACAACCGCGCGGCCTACTGCTCCAGCAAGGCCGGGGTAGTCAATCTCACCCGTGTGCTGGCGATCGAATGGGCCGAGCAGAACATCAATGTCAACGCCGTCGGACCCACTTTCGTGCGGACGCCGTTGACCGAGAAGCTGTTTCAGGACGAGAGCTTCAGCAGTGAGGTCCTGCGCCGCATTCCGCTCGGCCGCCTGGGGAAGCCGGAAGACGTTGCCGGAGCCGTGGTTTTTCTGTCCAGCCCGGCCGCGGATCTGATCACGGGGCATACATTGCTGGTGGACGGCGGCTGGACAGCGATCTAGACGGGACTGCCGCCGGGATCCGGTTGCATCGCTACGTTGGGAAGCGCCAACCAGACTGGGGTTGAACATGAACGGGTTTGTCGACGGCGGGAACAGAGGGTGGAAGGGCAAACGGGGGGTGTGGCGCGTCTTGCTCCTGCTGGTGCTGTTGAGCCAGTGCATCATGGGCTGCCAGGCCGAGGAGGCGGGGCAGGAACCCGTGGTCGTGGAGGTCATGAGAGTGGGCTTCGACCGCACCACAGACATGCCGGTCGTCATCCTGCGGGGCAAGGGAGATTCGCGGGCGATCCCCATTTGGATAGGCCCCTTCGAAGCCCGGGCCATCGCCATGGAGTTGGAGGGTGCGGCCGCTCCCCGTCCGTTGACCCATGACCTGCTGAAGTCGATCCTGCAGGGGGCCGGTGTGGTCTTCGAGAAAGTGCTGGTCAGCGAGCTCAAGGACAAAACCTACTACGCCCGCATTTTCCTGACCTCGGCCGGCAAGGACTTCGAGGTGGACAGCCGGCCCAGCGACGCCATTGCCCTGGCCCTTCGTTTCCGCAAACCCATCCTGGTGGCCCGGTCGCTGATGGAGGGGGACACGGCGCTGGATCTGAAAGACCGGAGCGAGCCCGAAGAGCGGAGCGAGCCCCTGGTCAAGAGCGTTCGGGGAATCACCGTGCAGGAGATCAGCCAGGGATTGGCCGCATCCCTTGGCCTGTCCAGCACGGATGGGGTCCTTGTCTCCGACGTCAGCGGGAATGCGGATGCCGGTCTGAAGCGAGGGGACGTCATCCTGGCCGTCGATTCGAACCCCGTTACCGGCGTCGGCATTTTCCAATCCATGCTGGCCGGTATGGAGGGACAGACCGTCCGGCTGCGGGTAAGCCGGGACGGCAAGGAGCAGGTGGTGGAGCTTCCGCCGGCAGAGTGAGGGGTGGGTTGGTGTGAACGGGTCTCCGATGTCGTTTAGGCGTCCTCTTGGAGATGCATTGTGTTTCGTGACGGGTGCTTTCTATTCGCCGCATTCGCGTCTAGATTGTATCTCTTGTAACAGGATGATTATAAAAGACTTACTGTGTATCATCCCGCTTCAATCCCACCATTGTATCCCTCTATTTGAACCGGAATCCACTGGACGATTCGGGACGTTGGCGGACAGATCCTGCGATCGTTCGACCCCGGAGACTCTTCCTCCGGGACCGTCGAGCGAGAGGGCAAGCGGCCCGCGCTACCGATCGGAGATATCGGCTTGTGAGCATGCTCCAGCCTTGCCCTCTCTCGGCCTTTGGCCATCTGTGGTCTTCTGTTCTTCGTGAGCCTCATCAGTGAGGACCCGCAGCCGGGCGCCGACGTTGAGGCGCCGCTCGGTGC
>JAPPFQ010000563.1 GCA_028875135.1 Acidobacteriota bacterium | reverse complement strand
CGGAGAAAAAGCATGGCCGCAATGCAATCGGTTCGCACTACTGTCACGTTCGTACCCCCTTCGCTGCTGCTTCCAACCATCGAATCTGCCCGATCATACCGTTCCTGCGACAATAACGCGCTTTTTGGCAACACCGCTCCCCCATAGCCCTTCGGCAACCCGCGCGCGGGCTGGTCCGGGCCGTCAGCGTTACCGTCCTGGCACAGGTGGGAATTGATGAAAACGAGAAGTCACCAATAGCTCACCACCTTGCGCTAGCCATCGGCACCGACTCCCCCGCGGGTCTCGGAAATCACCAGGTCGACTACGGCCCGTAGCGCTTCTTGCTTGCTGTCTCCCTCCAGCCGGCGGAGTCGAAAATGGTCGAGCTGGCGGTCGGCGCCGCTGCCTTCCCGGACGATGCTGAGCACGTGGCCAAGTTCCCGCTCGCAGCCAAGCTCGTGGGCATCCTCCGCCAGGTCCTCCACCAGCCGCGTGGCGTAATCTTCGATGTCCACGCGCCCTTCGGTGCCGTGCACGTCACCGAAGAACGCCAGCACGCCGTAGCGCTGGGCAAGCCAGCGATTCTCCGCGATAAACTCGGTCGGCGGATCGGGAGGCAGCAGACCTGCACTGTCGAGGCGCGAGAGGCGCCGGACCAGCGAAGCGTAGAGCGCCACGATACTGGCCACGTCGTCGAGACGCGGGCAAACGTCGCAGATCCGTATCTCCACCGTCGGAAAGTGTTGGGACGGTCGGATGTCCCACCACAGCTCGCTGCCGCTCTGGATAAAACGCATGCGCTGGTAGGTCGCCAGGAGACCTTCATACTCCGCCCGCGACGACAGCGGGCCCGGCAGGCTGGTGCGGGGCAACACCCCCATGATGTTCAGTCGGTAGGACTTGTAGCCCGTCTCGCGCCCGCCATGGAACGGCGAGGATGTTGACAGCGCGTGAAACAGCGGCAGGTACTGCCGCATCGCCGTCATCACCCGGATCCGCGAGTCGGGGTCGCCGAAGCCGGCGTGGATGTGCATGCCGCCGACCAGTAGCTGCCGTACGCTCTCCTGAAAGGTGACCACGAACCGCTGGTAGCGTTCCCGCGGCGTGATCAGTTGGGACTCCCATTCGGCGAACGGGTGGGTCGACGCCGCCAGCACCGCCACCCCGTGCTCGGCGGCAGCCTCGATCACCACGCTACGGATTTCCCGCACCGCCTCGCACGCCTCCGCCACCGACCCGCACACCCTGGTGCTGGTCTCGATCTGGGTCCGCAACACCTCGTGCGCGACCGTGTGGGGACCTCGGTTCCGCTCGCACGCCTCGAAGATTCCGGGGTTTGGATCGGGCTCCAGGTCGCGGGTGTCGGGGTCGACCAGGAAGAACTCCTCCTCGACGCCGAGCGTGATGTTGAGATCGGGTTCACTCACGGTCATGGCGGAAAACGCGGGCTGACGCTCCGTTATTCAGCAGCCAAAAAGTTGTTCTTGTCCAGGCATGTCGAGGGTATCCCTTCCCGAATATCGCAAGGCGTCGTGCCTGGACCGGCCACAGATCCGGAGAATGTTCGACGGACGGGCACTCTATCAGGGAACCGCGTCCGGAGGAAGCAAGCCCACCATTATCCATTGGTTGCGGCCCCGGCGTCGAGGGCTTCCGCACGGGCTTTCAATCCATCGGCCACATCATCGAAGCCGCGACGCATGTAACGACCGAAACACACGAACACCATGGGCGCCGGCACCCCCGTCATTTTATCTGCATTGTGGTAGCTGCAGCTTTCCGACCGGGGCTCGGGCTCCGAACTTCAGATGAAACAGAACCAGTGACGCGGGTGCGATTGTGGGCACCCCTTCAGTCTTGCTATGGTAGCTTTGGACAGGCGGTTTTCCAATGGTCCGGCTTGCGGATGCGCGCTTGGGTTCGGCAGGGCCCAAGTGTTGAGGGAGACAGTCGTTCTGTTGGCGGAATTTCCGGCCTTCTCAAGCCGGCGTCTCTGGTCATCCGGTCGCTCGTGTGGTTGGGCGCATCCTGCGGAAACAGCTCGTCTTCAGCTTGCTCATCGGGAATCGGCATCACCATGAACGCAAGTCACTCGAGGCCTTCGACGTCGGACGACATGGCATTCCAGGCGGAAATGCTGAAGGGTGTTGCCCGCTCCTTCGCGCTCACCATCGCTCAGTTGCCGAGCAACCTGTACGAGGCGGTGGGGAACGCCTATCTGCTGTGCCGGATTGCCGATACCATCGAGGACGAGCCGGCGCTTTCCCTGGAGCAGAAGCAGGCATTCTCGGAACGATTTGCCGAGATCCTGGCCGGCCGGGACGACCCCGCTTCGTTTGCCGGTGAGCTCGCCCCCCTGTTGTCCTCGTCAGCCGGCAGTTCCGCGGGGATTCTGGTCGCCAACACCCCGCGGGTCATCCGCGTCACTCGGCGTCTCAATCTTGCCCAGCGCAAGGCGATACACCGTTGCGTAGGGATCATGTCGTGCGGAATGGTCGAGTTTCAGCGCAGCGCGAGCACCGAGGGCCTGGGGGACGTGGCGCAGTTGGACCGCTATTGCTATCACGTGGCCGGGGTGGTCGGCGAAACCCTGACGGCGTTGTTTTGCGACCACTCCGAAGAGATCGAAAAACGGCGGGAGGACCTGTTGCCGCTGTCGGTTTCCTTCGGTCAGGGTCTGCAGATGATCAACATTCTCAAGGACATGTGGGAAGACCGCAGCCGTGGCGTATGCTGGCTGCCGCGGGACGTTTTCCGCTCGACCGGGTTCGATCTTCGCGCCCTCTCTCCCGGGGTGGCCGATCCGGGCTTTGTCGAGGGACTCTTCGATCTGGTGGCGATCGCACACGGTCACCTGGAGAACGGTTTGCGTTTCATCGTCAGCCTTCCGACCCGCGAAACGGGTATTCGCCGTTCCTGCCTGTGGCCTCTGGCGATCGCGGTGTTGACCTTGCGGCGTATATGCCGCAAGCCGACCTTCAGGAGCGGGCGGGAGGTCAAGGTCTCGCGGCGGGGCGTGTGGGCGGCAGCCATCCTCACCAGTGTCCTGGTGCGTTCCAACCTGGCGTTGAAGGTGCTCTTCAAGCTGTTTTCCTTCGGTCTGCCCAAAACGTCGGCGGCATGATGGGGACCTCTTCAAATAGACCGACCGGCAGCGATCTCGCCTGGCAGGCAGGGTTGCTGCAAGACGTTTCACGTACCTTCGCCTTTACGATTCCACAACTCCCCCATCGATTGAGGTGGCCCGTGACCAACGCCTACCTCCTGTGTCGGATTGCCGACACCGTCGAGGATGAGCATGCGCTTTCACTGGCGCAAAAACAGGCCTTCCTGGAACGCTTTGTTCGAGTGGTCGCCGGTCATGAAGATGCGACCTCATTCTCTCGCGACCTGGGCTCCCTGCTGTCGTCATCGACCGCCAGGCATGAGCGGGACCTTGTTGCGAACTGCAGGCGGGTGATCGGTATCACTGCAAGGCTCGGACCCGGCCAGCGCGGCGCGATCGTGCGCTGCTTGCGCATCATGTCCGGCGGCATGCTGGAGTTCCAGCAGAATCGGAACCCGGCGGGGCTGAAGGACTGTTCCTGCCTGGATCGCTATTGCTACTACGTTGCGGGAGTTGTCGGCGAAATGCTCACCGAGTTGTTCTGCGACTACTCCACCGAAGTCAACAAGCAACGAAAGGACCTGTTGGCGTTGTCGGTTTCCTATGCCCAGGGACTGCAAGTGACCAACATTCTCAAGGACGTGTGGGATGACAGGCGGCGTGGAGTGTGTTGGCTCCCGAGGGACGTGTTCACGGAGTCAGGATTCGAGTTGGATCGGCTGTCCCCCGGCGAGGTCGATCCAGGGTTTCTCAAAGGACTATTCGAGCTCGTGGCCATCGCCCGGGGCCAACTTTGGGAAGGATTGCAATACGTTCTGCTCATTCCCGTCCATGAAACCGGTCTCCGTCGATATCTGCTATGGAGCCTGGGATTGTCGGTGCTCATGTTGCGGTCCCTCTACAGAACACCCTCTTTCTGGAAGGGCCGGAACATAAGACTGTCACGGTTGAGCGTCGCTGTGCTGGTTGTCCTGACCAGCATACTGGCCCGGTCGAATTCCGCCTTGAAGCTCCTGTTCAAGTCGGCTACCCGTGGCCTGCCCGGCGCCGCCCACCCATAGTGTCCAGTCTCGGAGACAGAACACTGAACGGCCGGCTCGTCGCCTGCTCCGGCATGGTGCGCCGTGCAATCGGGGATTGAAACAGCCGCCCACCCGGTGCCAAAATAGGCGGGTCAAGCCGCGAGTATGACCGGGTGCGTATTCCACCGGGCCGGAAACCCCGAGTCCTCGCAGGCGCCTCAGGGAATCGATTGCCCGGATTTTTCCCGGCCGGGGGTTTCCAACCGGGACCAGCCATGGCAATGAGGCCACTTTCCCTTCTGCTTCTCGCCACCCTTCTTCCAATGACCGGGTGTTACCGATCGGGTGCCCCTCCGCAGCGCCAGCCCTCAGTCCAGGTTCCGGCAGTCTGGAACTCGGGGGAGGCGGCGGAGAGAACCGTCGACCTCCATTGGTGGAGGCAGTTCGGAGATCCCCAACTGGATGCCTTGATCGAGGAGGCCCTGAGCAACAATCACCAACTGCATGCTGCCGCCGACCGGTTGGAGGCGGCACTCAACCAGGCCCGGATCGCCGGCGCCGACCTGGCGCCGTCCATGGGCTTTGCCCTGAACAGCAGCCGCCAGAAGCAGAACTTCATCGGTTTGCCCCTTCCCGGGTTTGCCGGTCGGGTGCCGCGAGCGACCTACACCCTCATGGGAGTCGGTCTCGACATCAGTTGGGAGGCGGACCTTTGGGGAAGAATCCGCAGCGGTCAGGTTCGGGCCGGCGCCTTGGCCGCCGCCCAGTCGGCGGACCTTGCGGCGGCCAGGCATTCGCTGGCGGCCCAGACGGCGAAGGCCTGGTTCGCTTCCGCCGCGGCACAGCTTCAACTGGTCCTGGCTCGCGAGATGGTTGCCAGCTACAAGACAACCTCCCAGTGGGTTCAAAAGCGCTTCGAGGGGGGATTTCAAACGGCTTTGGAACTACGCATGGCCCTGGCGGACTTGTCCGAGGCCGAATCGCTGATTCCTCTCCGCCGCGAGCAATTGGACCGGGGCATCCTGCAGATCGAACTTCTGGCCGGGCGCTATCCCGGCGGGGAATTGAAGGTTCGGGACAGCCTCCCCGCGGTCTCCTCCGAAGTTCCGGCCGGTCTTCCCTCCGAGCTCCTCACCCGACGGCCCGATCTCATCGCGGCCCAGCGCCGCCTGCTGGCCTCCGATGCAGGCATCGTCCAGTCTCAAGCGGCCCTTCATCCTCGGTTGAGTCTCACGACCGGCGGTGGAACGGCCACCGATTCGCTGCTGAGCCTGTTGAATGGGAACTACGCCATCTGGAGCCTGCTGGGCAACCTGGTTCAGCCCATCTTTCAGGGAGGGCGTCTGCGGCGCCAGGTCGATATCGCCCGAAGCCGCTCCGAGGAGGCCCTGGAGATCTATACCGACGCGGTCCTGCAGGCCTTCGGAGAGGTGGAGACGGCCCTTGCGGTCGAGGGTCTCCTGCGTGACCGGCTGGGTGAGCTGGAAGATTCGATCGCCGAGGCCCGAGCGGCCCGGGAACAGGCCCGGCTTCGCTATCGCCATGGTCAGGGCAGCGTGCTGACAGTGCTGGAGACCGAACGGCGGATCCTCGGCATGAAGGGGCAGATCCTGTCCCTCCAGCATCTCCTGCTGGACAATCGGATCGATCTCCACCTGGCCCTGGGAGGCGGCTTTGATCCCAATGCCCCGGCGGGCTCGCAGGGAGCCCTCATCCCGGTGATGCATGAGGGAGAGCAGGGCAATTGATTCGGCTGCTCTCCAAACTGTCCCGCGCGTGGTCTGTTCCACGGGCCAGGCGCGGCACCGTCCTGAAAGGAATGAGAATTCAGGTTTTGCCTGAGTCCGGGAGCGTTGTCCCCTGCCCCCGTGGTGGTGGGGGACTTCGTCACCGCCAATCTCGAAATGCCGGATGGAACACCAGCCGAGAGGACCTACCAGATTGAACCTTTGGTTGAGTAAGTTGAATCTGGCTTTCCACGCTAGCTGGATCTTATCGGTCCGTTACCGGGGATGGTCGATGGGGCTGGCTGCGAATTCTGTGAAGGTTGTTCATACGGGCTGAATCCGAGAAACTGAGATGAGCGCAACCCATCAGTTCCGGGAGGAAGCCCGCATGGCCGTCCCGGAGTGACTG
The DNA here is from genome assembly GCA_028875135.1 of Acidobacteriota bacterium. Taxonomy (GTDB): domain Bacteria; phylum Acidobacteriota; class Terriglobia; order Versatilivoradales; family Versatilivoraceae; genus Versatilivorator. The sequence goes on along the minus strand of JAPPFQ010000563.1, from coordinate 89 downwards.
GAGAACCTGCCATGAGGCCCGCGAGGCGATTCCACGAACTATCCAATGCGCTGAAGGCCGCATTCGACGGGTCGAACGTCGTCCGCCGC
>JAPPFQ010000657.1 GCA_028875135.1 Acidobacteriota bacterium | reverse complement strand
TCCCTCTTCAGACGATCATACAGATTCGTGTCTTTCAGAGCGTTCAACAACCCGACCATGGCCATGGGAATGCCGACTTCCTGAATGAAATCGATCTGGGCATCGAACGCACACTCGTCATCATCATCCAAACCCAGGATGAATCCTCCATCGACCCGCATCCCTTTCTGTTGGATCTTGCGAACGCAGTTGAAAAGATAGTTCTCTTCCCGCTTGCTGACGTTCTGCGGTTTCTTCATCTTGCGCAAGGCCTTGGGATTCGGCGTTTCGATACCCAGAAACACGGAATTGAAACCCGCTTCAATCATCCCGTCCATCAATTCATCCATACGGGCCAGATTCACGCTGGCTTCGGTGAACAGGGAAAACGGATAGCCACGGGTCTTCTGCCATTCGGTAATGGCACGCACCAACTTCATCGCTTCTCGCTTGTTGCCGATAAAGTTGTCGTCAACCAGGAAGACGTGGCTTCGCCAGCCCAGTCGATAGAGCGATTCGAATTCGTCCAGCATCTGATCCGGCGACTTGGTCCGGGGCACGCGACCGTAGAGCTTGGTAATATCGCAGAATTCACAGTCAAACGGGCATCCACGGGAGAACTGAACGGACATGGAGTAGTAGGCCTTCATGTCGATGAGGTCGAAGCGCGGAGCAGGCGTCCTGGTCACATCCGGTTTTCTCGGCTCGCGGTAGATGGCTCCGGCCGTGCCGTTTTCCAGGTCTCGCAGAAAACCCTCAAGGGTCTCCTCGACCTCATCCAGCACAAAATGGTCTACACCGCTGATCTCGCCATGATAGGTGGTGGGAAAGGGTCCTCCGGCCACCACGGGGACGCCGGCCCGGTTGCATCGCTCCGTAACGGTGTGCAGGGATTCCCGCTGGACAACCATGGAAGAGGTAAACACCAGGTCCGCCCACTCCAGATCGGCACCCTCCAAGGGAGCCACGTTCATATCCACGACTCGCAGGTTGTATTTCGGCGGAAACATCGCGGCGACGGTCAGCAGACCCAGAGGTGGAAAGGCAGCCTTGATGCGGAAAATCTCCAGCGCAAAATTGACTCCCCAGTAGGAAGGAGGATATTCGGGATACACCAGAAGCGCATTCGGCATGGCAAACCTTATTGGCTGTCGCGCAAACTTCAGAGTTTTCTTCTACACTGCCGCCGAGCGGGTGAGGTGGTCGGCCTGAGCATTCACAGAGACCCGAAAGGACTCCAACGCAGAATCGATTCCATCTCCATGATATCGAAAGTCATCCGGAATCAATTGGTTGCGCGCCTGAGCTCGCATGAACAACTCCTGCCTCCGGGCTCCGATCTCCTCCACTTCCCGAACGGAACTTGAAGAGGTTCCCCTGAAAATTTCCGCCTCGGCTTCCAAAAATGCCTTGAAGTCGTGGATCGCAATCTGCTGGCGGGTGACCTTTTCAAAATGGTAGCCCAATGCGGCCAGGCGAATCGCCTCGGGGAGCATACGGGGATGGTCCCTGGAGACCTTGGCCACGAACTTGTTGTAGGCCGGGAGTTGCCTGGAGGAGAGTCGCCGGCGCACACCCATTAGATCCAGATACAGTGCGTTCTTGCCCCTGGATTCTTGCAGGTGCGGGACCGGCGTGAGGTGTTCAAACAAGGTCAGGCAACGGTTGAAGTAGTTCTCGAGCGTGGGGTCATAGAGAGTACTGATCACGCGCCGATACCCCTCGATCAACGTCCCGGGATTCATCTCCGGCTTGAAGTTCAAGCTGGTGGCGTTGATTTCGATGGGTGCGTCCAACAGTCGGTTCTCCCTTTTCAGGCGCTCGTAAAGATCGGTGCCCTTCAGAGCAGCCAGCATGTAGATCGGCGCCATGGGAATGCCGGCCCGCTGGATAAAGTCGATCTGCGCGTCAAACACATCCTCGTCATCTTCATCCAGACCCAGGATGAAACCTCCCGTGACCTGCATCCCTTTCCGTTGAATCTTGCGCACGGCATGGAGGAGATAGTCCTCTTCCCGTTTGCCCACGTTTTGTGGCTTCTTGGTCTTGAGCAAGGCCTTGGGGTTGGGGGTTTCAATGCCCAAAAACACCGAATTGAACCCGGCCTCGATCATGGCATCCATCAGTTCATCGGTTCGGGCCAGATTCACACTCGCCTCGGTGAACAGGGAGAAGGGATAGCCACGGGCTTTTTGCCACTCGGCAATCACCGGCAGGAGCTCCAACGCCTCTCGCTTGTTGCCGATGAAGTTGTCGTCGACCAGGAACAGGGGGCCTCGCCATCCCAATCGATACAGGAAATCGAATTCCCCGATCATCTGCTCGGGTGACTTGGTGCGGGGGACGCGCCCGAAGAGCTGGATGATGTCGCAGAATTCACAGTCGAACGGACATCCTCGCGAGAACTGCACGCACATGGAGTGATAGGCGTTGGTATCGATGAGGTCGAAGCGCGGGAGGGGCGTTTGGCTCACATCCGGTTTTCGCGGCTCCCGGTAGATGGCCTTGGCCGTGCCGGTCTCCAGGTCGCTCAGGAACCCGGCAAAGGTCTCCTCCACCTCATCCAGCACGAAATGGTCCACGCCTTCGATCTCTTCATGATAGGACGTGGGATAGGGTCCCCCGGCCACCACCGGAATGCCGGCCCGATTGCAGCGCTTGGTCACAGCCTGCAGGGAGACTCGTTGAACAATCATCGAGGACGTAAAGACCAGATCGGCCCACTCCAGGTCCGCCTCCTGCAAGGGAGTCACATTCATATCCACCACGCGGAGGTCGTATCCGGGTGGAAACATCGCGGCCACGGTGAGCAGACCCAGGGGGGGGAAGGCGGCCTGGATACCGAGCAACTCCAGGGCATATTTGGCTCCCCAGTAGGCAGGGGGGTTTTCGGGATACACCAGCAGAGCATTCGGCACGGCTACGCTTTCCTTTGTTCTTCCATTGCCCTGTCAGCCGCCCGAGGCCGTCACTAAACAGCGGATTCTCTCACGGCGCCGGATACCACAACATCTCGCCGATCGGGATAGTGGTCTTCTATTGCGCTCGCAAAAACCGATGGTGCGCGGCGGGCTTGTTGCTGGACACTTTGGGCGGCATCCTCGGAAATGGCCGTATCCGCCTCGGCCGGATCGTCCTCGACACTTTCTTTTCCATGGATGATACCCCGTGCCAGCGACAGACAGGTGGCGGTAGTCATCAACTCGAGGGCGCTCACCCGGTAGTTGAACTGCGTCTGGATGAACGTGCCCAGCTCGGCTACCGAGATCGACGTAAGTCCGAAACTGGCCAGCGGCTCCTCCACGTCGCCCTCCTCGTGGCCGCAGAGCTCGGCGACCTTGGCGGCAATCTGCGCCACGACGCTATCGAGCGTCAACTCGCCCTCCACACCAGCCTTGAAGGCGTCCTGATTATTCATCAAACGCCCGACGCGCATGTAGTCCGGGTAGTCGGTCGTCCAGGCCGGGTGCTTGAAAATGGCCGTAATCAAGTGGTCCCGATCAGGCATCGCGCGCAGGGCGTAGTCGAGGTTGGCGATGGCGAAGTCGCTGCTGACCGGCGGAAGGCCGGCGGCCCTCATCATGCGCAACACGGGAAGACTGCGCGCGGCCATGCCGGCGTCGGCGACGGCGGCCATGTTGTAGGACAAACCAGGAAGGCCCTGGCGGCGGCGAAAGACCGCGAAACCGTCCAGAAATGCGTTGGCCGCGCTATAGTTGATCTGTCCGGGATTGCCCAGAACCGAGGCTGTCGAGGAGAACAGGACAAAGTAATCGAGTGGGCAACCCTGGGTGGCCCGGTGGAGATGGAGAGCTCCGTGAGCCTTGGGTGCGAAAACCGTTGCTATGGATTCGGCCGACAGATCGTCCAGCAAACGGTCGTCCAGCGCGCCGGCGAGGTGGAACACACCCTTGAGCGGCCTCTTGAGTTGAGACACGCAGCGCCGGACATCTTCTTCCACCGCCGCGTCGCCCGACAGGATGTCGAATTCCGCATCCTCATCCATGTACACGAGAGCGCTCGAATGACGGACCCACTCAGCGTCCCGACCTCGCTCGGGGTTGCGGTCCATCAGGGTGAAATGGCGCGCGCCGGCGGCCACCAGGTAAGGCAAAAGTCGCAGTCCGAAGCCGCCCAGGCCGCCGGTCACCAGGTAGGTCGCTTCGGGATCGAAGAACGGCCGCACGTCGGAAACCGTGAAACCCGCATCGCCGGCAGCCTCGGGAGCTTTCAGCACGAGTTTCCCTTGGTGGCGGCCGGAAGTCATCAGGCGAAGGGCCCTGGCGTAGTCCTTGAAAGGAAAGACGGTGACCGGAAGCGGCGGCAGCGCTCCTTCGTCGAGCAAGTCCAGGCAGGCTTGGGAGAGCTGCCGCGATAGTTCCGGGTCGTCAATCATCAGGCGGTCCACGTCGATGGCGGCGAAACGCAGGTTCTTGCGGAAGATGCGTAGACCGAGAGCGTTGTCGGCGTAGATGTCGACCTTGCCGATCTCGCAATGCCAGCCTCCCGGGCGCAGGACCTGCAAACAAAGTTCAACGTGGCGTCCGGCCAGGGAGTTCAGCACGACGTCGACGCCCTCGCCTCCGGTCGCCGCCATCAGGTCGTCATGCCAGGCGAGGCTGTGCGAATCGAAAGCCGCTCGCACGCCCAGCGACAGCAATTGCTCCCGCTTGCTTTCACTGCCGGCAGTGGCGTAAATCTCTGCTCCCACATGCTTGGCCAGCGCGATGGCGGCCTGTCCGACCCCGCCCATCGCCGATTGGATGAGGACTCGCTGGCCCTTGCGCAGGCGGGCCAGGTGAATCAGGGAATAGTAGGCGGTGACATAGACCGAAAGGACCGAGGCGGCTTCTTCCATGCTCAGGCGGTCCGGCTTGGCGAAAACGAGGTACTGGTTGACCACGACGCGATTGGCGATGCAGCCGCCCTGTATGAAGGCTACATCGTCACCGGGGCGGCAACCCCGCACTTCCGACCCGACGCGCCGGACGATCCCGCTTCCTTCCATGCCGACTTCGCGCCCGAGGGCCGAGCGCTCATAGGCCGAAGCCGGCAACAGGCCCAGCGTGACCATGACATCGCGAAAATTGAGGGCGGTGGCCGTCACTTCGATCTCCACGTCGTCCGGCCCCAACGGAGGGAGCTGGCAGGTTTTCATCTCGAGACCGGCAATCTGCCCGGGATTGTCCAGAGTGAGCCGGTAGGCAAGCTCCTCACCTGCGGATACCCGGGAATACCGCTCTGTAATGTCAACCCACCTGGGCGCCCACAAGCGGTTCGCCCGCACCGCCAATTCGCGCTCGCGCAAATCGCACCGATCCAGCCAGGCCATCGTTTCCAAATCGCCGGAATCACCCAGGTCCACGAGACGAAAATCGATCCGGGCTTCCTCGTCGACTTCCAGGGCCATGCTGCGAACCGCCCCCCAAAGCGCACTCCCACGGGGACTATCCACATCGAGCACGGCTCTGCGCGTCACCACGGTCAATCGGCACGAGTGGTTCGCACTCTCCATCCTGTAAGAGACCAGGGCCTGGACAAAGGCAACAAAACGCGACACCACCTTTTCCCCCGTTGGGTCTTCCGGGTCCTCGCCACAGAAGAAGTCGATGGCGCGCAAGTCGGCCGCCTGCGGCCACGTTTCGAGCAAATGGAGCGCGTTGGCGGCAAGAGCTTCATCGGGGATCGGATGCGCATCCGGCGCATCGAGCAGGGCCACCCAGTCCGGCGCCCAGCTTCCCGTCTCCCCGAGCACCCATCGGGAGCCCGGCGGCTCTGGGGCGTCGGGAAGTTCCGCAGGGGACTGCGGCGCCTGCAGCAGGGTCTTGCGCCGCCCGGCTCGAACCACCGTCCAACCGGCGACGGGCCGGATGACTTCACCCTCGCCATGAGAGACCAGGGCCAAGCCACCGGCCACCGCCAATCGGCGCGCCAATTCCCATTCCTCCGGCCGGGTCCCCTCGCCATCCCCATGCAGAAAAATGATTTCGGCGCACCCCGGACGCAGCAGACCCGCATCCAGTCGCGGTTGAGCAGCCGGGTCGAGGCACTCGAAACGCAACGCGGCGTCCCGTTGACCGTAGGCGTCGAAGTGAGCCCGGGTACTCTCTTCGGTGTCGCCGACCAGCCAGAACTCGGTCTGTGCGCCGCCGTTCGAGAGATGGTCGATGCACCGATCGAGAAGGGTCTGCTCCGGCTGCCGGCAGCCCGAGAACTCGACGACGTGACAGGCGTAGGGTTCGCCCTGTTCCGGCCCTTCGAGGGCGGCAATCAAGGCGGCGGGTTCGATCTCGCCGTCAGGAAGCCTGTCGGCAAGCCGTTGGCCGGCGGCAACGAACTTGGGCTGCCAGGATACCCGGTGCTTGCTTTCCGGC
>JAPPFQ010000320.1 GCA_028875135.1 Acidobacteriota bacterium | reverse complement strand
ATTCCAACCATCGGCATCGGCGCCCGACCCCATTGCGACGGGCAGATCCTGGTCTGCGACGACCTCTTCGGCCTCTCGTTTTCTCGCAAGCCCCGATTTGTCACGCAGTATGCCGATCTCAGGGAAATCCTCTCCCAAGCCACCCGCCACTACATCAGTGACTGCCTCTCCGGAGACTTCCCCTCCCGCAAGGAGACCTACTACCCGGCCGAGTTCCCCCGGTTGGAAGAGGCGCTGAAACGCTAGCATGGACGTGGTTCGATCGCTGGAGGCCTTCAGGCGCCTCCGCCGGAGCTGGCCGGATCAAGGCCCGGAAGTTTGCCTGGTGCCCACCATGGGGGCCCTCCATGCCGGCCACCTCAGCCTGGTCGAAGCGGCCCGGAAACGATCCGACCGGGTGGTGGCGTCCATTTTCGTCAACCCCACCCAGTTTGCGCCGGGAGAAGACTTCGAGCGTTATCCGCGGCCCCTCGACCGCGACTTGAAGGAGTTGGAGCGCCTGGGCGTGGGGGCCGTCCTGGTTCCCGAGGCCTGCGAGATGTATCCGGCGGGCCACCGAACCCAGGTCCTGGTGGAGGGACTGGGCCGGAAGTTGTGCGGCCTCAGCCGCCCCACCCACTTCCAGGGGGTAGCCACGGTGGTGCTCAAGCTCTTCCACCTGGTGCGCCCCCGGGCCGCCTTCTTCGGACAGAAGGATGCTCAGCAGTCCATCCTGATTCGACGAATAGTCCGGGACCTCGATCTGGACGTCGAGGTGGTGGTCTGCCCGACGGTCCGGGAGCAGGACGGTCTGGCTGTCAGTTCCCGCAACCGGTATCTGAGTCCTGAAGAGAGGAAGGCCGCGCCGGTTCTGTTCCGGTCCCTGCAATGGGCCAGGCGGGAGGTGGCCCGGGGAGAACGCCGGGCGCCGGTCCTGCTTGCCGGCGTTCAGCGTTGCCTGGGCGCCGAGGCACGGGTCAGGGTCGACTATGTCGCCCTGGTGGACCCGGTCGACCTGGAGCCGGTGGATCGGCTCGAAGGGAAATCGCTGCTGGCCCTGGCCGCCTTCATCGGGACCACCCGCCTCATCGACAACACCTGGCTCATCCCCTGAGCGGCGGGCGTGGGCTCTGTCCGCGCCGCTTCAAGTAATCCCCCTCAGACCTGCATAGTTCCGGCCGTAAGTGACTTTCCCCAGGATTGCCGGATGGCGGGCGCCGGTAGCCGAGGGAACGTTTCCGGCAGCCAGCTCCAGGGTCTCATTGGCTAGGACCGCGAATCCGATGGCCTCCTTGGCGTCGGCGGGGATCCCCAAGGAGTCGGTCGGAGCCACCTTCAGGGTGGGTAGAAGATCTTGCAGGCGCTGCATCAGGTAGGCGTTGTGGACACCCCCGCCGGAAACCAGCATTCGGTCCCAGCGCTGAGAATCCTCTATGTGGCTCAGCACCGCGTCGCTGACGGTGCGGGCCGTCAGCTCGGCCGCCGTGCAGACCAGGTCGGCGGCGCCGGACGACCCACTCGCCGCCAGCATCCGTTCCACGAAGGCCTCGCCGAACTGTTCCCGCCCCGCCGACTTGGGCGGCTTGCGGCGGAAGTAGGGATCGGCCACCAGTGATTCCAGCAGGGCCGGAATGGGCCGTCCCGACAGGGCCAGGCGCCCCCCGGCGTCGAACCCTGGCGAATCCGCCGCCAGCCGCCGGACCAGAGCGTCGATCACCATGTTGCCGGGTCCGCTGTCGAAGGCACGGATCTCGTCGACGCCGCATGCCGGGGGCAGCAGAGTGAGGTTGGCGATGCCGCCCAGGTTCAACAGCACGCGTCCCCTTCGTGGATCCCGGAACAGCAGGAAGTCCACCAGTGGGATGAGCGGAGCCCCGGTCCCTCCGGCCGCCATGTCGCCCGGGCGAAAGTCGGAAACAGTGGTCACTCCCGTCTCTTCCACCAGCACGGCGGCCTCTCCGATCTGCAGTGTGGAGGCGACCGGCCGGCCGCAGAAGTCGCCGGGATCGGATTGGTGGAAGATGGTCTGGCCGTGGGACCCGATCAGATCCAGTCGGTCGAGGCGGACCCCGGCGGCCCGGCAGACGTCCTTGACCGCCTCGGAGTAGAGGCGTCCCAGCAGAATTCCCAGGTGGCTGATGAAGCCGGCCGCGACCTTCCGGCCGGAAGCGACCCTCAAGAGCGCCCGGCGGACCTCTTCCGGATAGGGATTGGAAATGAAATGCTTCAGTTGAACGGAGCAGTCCTGCTCCGACCGGACAATCCGTACCAGGGCGGCATCCACTCCGTCCAGCGAGGTTCCCGACATGAGGCCGACCACCAACTTAGGGTTTTTCACGAGACCGCGAATGAACACGAATACACACGAATACCGATGGACCTGCTTGGGTGCGACAACGTTATGGGATGAAGCCCCCCGGGAGCGCGGGCGTCCCGCCCGCACAACACTGGCAAGGCCTTGCCCAACTCCTCGACCCGGCTCGACCGGCAACAGCGCCAGGACTCTGCATCGGCCGAGCCCATGCCGTTCCCGCCGGCAGGGTGGCCGGGTGCCCCATCGCAGGGAGACTGAGCGGCACCGAACGGCGGTGCATGCGGGCGGGACGCCCGCGCTCCCGGGGGGGCCTCCTTCCAAACGCTCTTGCTCCTCGAGGGGGCACGCGCCGGCTTGCCGGGCTGCAGCCCTGCCGATGCGGCAGAGTCGTCACGCTTGGTGACCCTTCGTGGATCACTCTTTTTTCGTTTGTTTCGAGCAATGCGTGTCGACCAAATCACTGACCACTGACCACTATCCACTGATCACTAATCACTGGAAAGGCTTTCCTTGAGTCGGTGGATGGCCTGCAGCGCCTGCAAGGGTGTCATCCGGTCGGGGTCCATCCGGCGCAACTGCTCCAGCGCTTCGTGCTCGGTGACCACGAACAGGTTGAGCTGCTTGCCGGAGTTGTTCTTTCTGCGCTGGTAGTTCCGGGTCAGATGGTTGCTGATCTGGTGCTCCCCCTGTTCATGTCCCCGCAGGATCTCCCGGGCCCGCAGGATCACCGGTCGCGGCAGGCCGGCCAGCCGGGCCACCTCGATGCCGTAGCTTTTGTCGGCGCTTCCCGGCTCGACCCGCCTCAGGAATACGATCTCGTTGCCCGACTCCTTGACCGTCACCTGGTAGTTTTTCACTCCAGGCAGCAGCTGGGCCAGCTCGGTCAGCTCGTGGTAGTGGGTGGCGAAGAGGGTCTTGGCCTGGTTGCGGGAGTGGAGGTGCTCGACCGCCGACCAGGCGATAGAGAGTCCGTCGAAGGTGGCCGTCCCGCGGCCGACTTCATCCAGAATGACCAGGCTCCGGGGCGTGGCCGAGTTCAGGATGACGGCCGTCTCGGTCATCTCCACCATGAAGGTGGATCTGCCCCGGGCCAGGTTGTCGGAGGCGCCGATGCGGGTGAAGATCCGGTCCAGGACAGGTAGCTTTGCCTCCTGAGCCGGAACGAACGAGCCCATCTGGGCCATGACCGAGAAGAGCGCCGCCTGGCGGAGATAGGTGGACTTGCCCCCCATGTTGGGCCCGGTGATGATGAGGATCTGATCGGTGCCCTGATTCAGATAGAGGTCGTTGGGAATGAACCGCCCGGTGGGTAGTTGCTCAGCCAGGCGTTCGATGACCGGGTGCCGTCCCCCTTTGACGGCCAGCTCCTCGCCGGTGTGGAGGCGGGGTCTGACGTAGCCGAACTGATGGGCGGCGCCGGCCAGGGTCACCAGGCAATCCAGTTGGGCCAGGGCGCGGGCCGTGTTGCGGATGCGCCGGCACTCCCGGCCCACCGCGGCCCTGAGTCGGCAGAAGAGTTCATACTCCAGCTCAACCAGGCGCTCCTCGGCTCCCAGAACCCGGCGTTCGTACTCCTTCAGTCGAGGGATGGTGAAGCGCTCCGCACCCACCAGGGTCTGCTTGCGCTCGTAGTCGGGAGGCACCAGTCCCAGGTTGGACTTGGAGACCTCCAGGTAGTAGCCGAAGACCTGGTTGAACTTGACCTTCAGGTTGGGGATGCCGGTTCGGGCGCGCTCTCCGGCTTCCAGTTCGGCGATGGTCTGCTTTCCGGAGGAGCTGTCGCGGCGCAAGCTGTCCAGCTCGGGGTTGAACCCGGGCCGAATCAGCCGACCCTCGGTCAGCACCACCGGAGGATCGTCGTTGAGGGCCTCCCCGATCCTTGCCGCCACGTCGGCCAGGGGGTCGCTGGCCTGCTCCAGGCTCCTGAGCCGGGCCGGGGCAAGCGGCTGCAGCCGCTGCTTGATTCCGGGGATCTGTTCCAGCGACTGCCTGAGCGCGATCAGGTCCCTGGCGTTTGCGCTGGAGAGGGCCACCTTGGAGGACAGCCGTTCCAGGTCATAGACCTGCTTGAGCTGCTCCCTGAGCTCCTCCCGCAAAACCAGGTTTTCGGTGAGCGCGGCCACCGCCTCCTGGCGACTCTCGATCTCATTCAGGTCGATTTCCGGCCGCAGCATCCAGGTCTTGAGGAGCCGCCCCCCCATACCGGTGGCCGTTGCATCCAGGCATTGAAGCAGGGTGCCGTTGCGGGAACCGTCGTAGAGAGACTCCAGCAACTCCAGGTTCCTCACCGTGGACTGGTCCAGCAACATCGACTGGTCCAGTTCGTAGAATTGCAGGCTGTCCAGGTGCAGCAACTCGCCCCGCTGGGTTTCCTGCAGGTAGTGCAGGGCTCCGCCGGCCGCGGCCACCGCCAGGTCCCGCCCCTGACAGCCGAATCCATCCAGGCTGGTGACCTTGAAATGATCCACCAGCAGGCGCTGGGCAAAGTCCGAGGCAAAGATCCACTCCTCCACCACCGTCTTGAGAGCCGACAGGTTTCGAGCCCAGGCGGGATTCCGGTCGCTGAGCCGGGAGCACCAGATCAGCTCCTTGGGGCCCAGACGTTCCAGCTCCGTTTGCAGCATGGATTCCCGGGCGCCATCCCGAAACTCGGTGATTCGAAAATCGCCGGTGGAAACGTCCACTGAAGCCAGGCCCAGTCCGGAGCCGTCCGAGAAAACGGCACTCAGGAAATTGTTGTCCCGAGGCTCCAGAAGGTTGCCGTCGCTCAGAGTGCCGGGGGTGACCACCCGGGTCACCTCCCGCTTCACCAGCTTCCTGGCGGTCTTGGGATTCTCGACCTGATCGCAGACGGCCACACGGTAGCCCTTGCGGATCAGCTTGGAAACGTAGGCGTCCGCACTGTGGTAGGGAACCCCGCACATGGGGATCGGGGTTCCCTTTTCCTTGTTGCGCGAGGTCAGGGTGATCTCCAGTTCGCGCGCGGCAACCACGGCATCGTCGAAGAACATCTCGTAGAAGTCGCCCAGCCGGAAGAACAGAATGGCGCCGGGAACCGACTTCTTGATCTGATGGTACTGCGCCATCATGGGGGTGGAGGGTTGCATGCCGAAGTCTGCTGAGACGGGTCGGGAAGAGCGGCCCCGAGAGGCGCTGGAGGCGTGCCGGGTGTGGACCTCCCGGGCAGGAGCGGCACGCGCTGGGCTCAATGCGATTGTTCCGTCAAAATCCGGGAGTATATAATCTGCTCCCAGGGGTGTCAACGAGCCCCGATCCCCATTGAAGACGGGCCGGCGGCGCGCGGGTCCGCGGGGAGATCCCCACCGTGAAACTCCTTTGCCTGGACACCTCCGGCAGCGCCGGAAGCATCGTGTTGTCGGACGATGACGCTATCCTGGGCGAGATCAACCTGGATTCCGCCTGCACCCACACCGCTCGATTGCTGTCCGGCATCCAGTACCTCCTGAGCCACTCGGAATTGACTCTCCGTGACATTCAGGCCTTCGGGGTCATCTGCGGTCCCGGTTCCTTCACCGGCGTCCGGATCGGATTGACCACGGTCAAGGGTCTGGCTGAAACGCAGGAGAGGCCCACCGTGGCCGTTACCGCCTTCGAGGCCTGGGTGGAAAGATTCCCGGAGTGGCAGGGGGTGATGGTCCCCATGATCGATGCCCGCCGAGGCGAGGTGTACGCCGCCGTCTTCGAGCGCGGCCGCACCGGCCCGGTTCAACGGGACCCGGGGTTCGTGGGCGCCCCGGAAGAACTGCTGGATGGGCTGGACGAGGAGACCGTGCTCTTCCTGGGAGGCGGGGCCCAGAAATATCGGGAGCTCATCCGCTCGAGGAACCATCCCCGATGGCGGGTGGCCCAGACCGACCCCTTTCTGGGCCGAGCCCTGGCCGCCCTGGCGTCTTCCAAGGCGGACCGCGGGGAATGGACCGCGCCGCCGGACCTGCGCGCCTTCTACCTGCGCCGGCCCGATGCCGAAGTCAATTGGAAAGGGCCCTGAGAGTGTGCCCACCGGGAGCGCGGGCGTCCCGCCCGCATGCACTGCCGTTGCGTGCCGCTCAGTTTC
>JAPPFQ010000225.1 GCA_028875135.1 Acidobacteriota bacterium | reverse complement strand
GCCCATGGCGCGGTGCCTTCCAGGATCGGTCAACAGCTCGATCGCCTTGGCCGCCATGGTCGTCACGTCTCCCGGCGTCACCAGAAATCCGTCCCGCCCGTCCCGGACCACTTCCGGCAGCCCCCCCACCCTGGAGGCGATCACCGGCACCTGGCAGGCCATGGCCTCCAGAGCCACCAGGCCGAAGGACTCGGTATCGCTGGGAAGCAGCAGCAGGTCGGCTACACCCAGCAACTCGGCGATGGAGTCCTGCTTTCCCAGAAAAACGGTTCGACTTTCCAGCCCCTTGTTGTGAGCCAGCCACTCGGCGTTGGAGCGCTCCGGACCGTCGCCCACCATCAGGAGCCTGGCCGGGACTCGACGCTGAACCCGGTCGAATATCTCGATGACGTCGTTGACTCTCTTGACAGGACGGAAATTGGAAATGTGGATCAGGATCCTTTCATCGGGGAGGGCGTACCTTCCCCTGAGGATTTCATCGTGGGAACGCTGGAAGACATCGCAATTGACGAAATTGGGGATGACGGTGATGGGACAGTCCATTTCGAACTCCCGCCCGGTCAGTTCCCGCAGGAATTCGGAAACCGCCGTCACGCCGTCGCTCTTTTCGATCGAGAGGCGGGTAATGGGCAGATAGGATCGATCGTTGCCCACCAGGGTGATGTCGGTTCCATGCAGGGTGGTGATTACGGGAAGCCGCTTGGGCTTGAGCATCTCCTTGGCCAGGAAGGCGCTCACCGAATGGGGAATGGCGTAGTGGACATGCAGCAGGTCCAGATCCTGGTGGATGGCGACATCGGCCATCTTTGTGGCCAAGGCCAGGGCATAGGGAGGATGCTCGAACAGGGGGTAATTCATCATCTCCACTTCATGGAAATGAATCCGATCGCTGGTGGCATCGAGCTTGATCGGGATCGCGTAGGTGATGAAATGGATCTCATGCCCCCGTTCGGCCAGCTCCTTGCCGATTTCGGTTGCCACCACGCCACTTCCGCCGTAGCTGGGGTAACAGGTAATTCCGATTCTCATGGTGACGCCGCCTTTCGAGACGAGGCGAAAAAGGCCACTGGATCTCCTACGGCCAATGCCTGTCGGGTATGGAAGGCCTCCGCGTAGCTTGTCCGGATGAGAGAGCCGTAATGACGGTTGAGCGCCTTGAGGGCCGGAAGAAACTCGGGAACGCTCAGATAGGTTTGGGGCTCATCCGATCCGGGGTCGTGCAATTGGGAAGCAAAACAACCGATGGCCCGCATTTTTTGCTCAAAGAAAGCGCTGATGTCTACCAGGAAAGAAGGAGCCGGGAAACTCGCTTGCCGGAAGTAGACGATGCGGTCAGGCCGAAACCGCGGTTGACCCGTCGTGACTTTCTTGAGGCCGGAAAGGTAGCAGGCAGCCGTCACGATGCGGCTGGCGGCCGCGTGATCGGGATGGGGGTCGTCCCAGTGGTGAGCGAATACCAGACCCGGACGGAACTCCCGCAATTGCTCGATGACCTTGAGGCGCTCCAGGGAGGTGTCCTGAAGGTGGGCGTCCCGAAGCCCCAGGTTGACTCTTGTCTTCAATTCCAGGACCTCGGCCGCGGCCTGGGCTTCTCGGGACCGGATCCGGGGGGTTCCCCGAGTCCCCAGCTCACCCCGCGTCATGTCCGCGACGCCGGTCCGATGACCCAGACTGGCCAACTTGGCCAGGGTTCCACCCACCGACAACTCGACATCATCCGGATGAGCCCCGAAGGCCAGCACGTCCAGCTTCATGAAACCGTCCACTTCCCTGTCCGGAAGCCAACGCCGTTCCCACTTCAATGCGCCGGCTCTCCCCGCCCAGATCCACGAATCGCACCCGCACGGCTCCCTGGCGATCCTGCTCTCTCAGCTTTTCCGGCCACTCCACCAGGATCACCGCCGCCCGGTCCAGGATTTCCTCTAGGCCCAGGGTCTCCAGATCCGGGCCCGGCTCGACGCGATACAAGTCCAGGTGAAACACGGGCAGCCGCGCCCTATACTCGTTGATCAGGGTAAAGGACGGACTGGTGACCTCGTCAGGATCCTCCAGGCCCAGTCCACAGACCATCCCCTTGCAAAACACGGTCTTGCCGACTCCCAGGGGGCCGTCAAGCAGAAACATGCAGGGCCGCTCCAGTGTTTGTCCCATGGCGAACGCCGCCTGGAAGGTTTGCCGTGCGGAATGGCTGAAGATATTCAGGGTCATGGGGTTCGGGCCGCCAGGGGCGGGCGGCTTCAGGCCGGGCGGCCGGCGCCGAACCCGGGGGCAGCCTCCCGGATCCTCCGCAGGGCCTCTGCCGTGAAACCGGTCAGATCGGAGGCCATCACCGATTGGTCTCCACGGATCTCCCGAGCCAGATCGCCGGCCAGACCGTGAACGAAAACGGCCAGGGTGATGACCGACTCCAGATCGTCGATCCCGCGGCGGTCCCTGGTAGCCGGCATCGAAAACCACTGGGCCATGAGTCCGGCCACGATTCCGGTCAGGACGTCTCCCGACCCGCCCTTGGCCATGGCCGGGTTCCCGCTGGAATTCAGGGTGACCTGGCCGGAGGGCGAGGCCAGCAGGGTCTGGTGTCCCTTCAGGACCAGGTACAGCCCCCTCTCCATGGCAAAGCCCCTGGCCAGCTCGATTCGGTTCTCCTGCAGTTCCCGGGTCGAGATGTCCAGCAGCCGCGCGAATTCCCCCGGATGCGGAGTCAGCACCAATATCTCTTCGTTGCGCTCCAACAGTTCCAAGGCGTCCTGGCAGGCGTTGATTCCGTCGGCGTCCAGGACCACCGGCAGCCGGCATTCCTCGAGAAACCGCCTGACAAACTGGACGGTCTCGCTTTCACGCCCCAAGCCCGGCCCCAAGGCGACCACCGTCTTGCCCTGCAGCAAGTTCTCTACCCTCGAGTAGTCGAACGCCTTGGTGGAGAATGCGCCCCCGGGGGTGGCTGCCAGCGGTTCCGTCATGACCTCCAGCAGTTGGCCTGCCACGACCGGTTGGCAAGGGGCGGGCACCGCCAGGGTCACCAGGCCGGCGCCGCAGGCCAGAGCCGCCTGTGCCGCCATGGCGGCGGCCCCGGTCTTGCCGGTCGAACCGGCGACCGCCAGGACGTGGCCGAAGTGTCCCTTGTGCGCCTCGGGCTCTCTGGAGAAGTCCCGCAGGGTGGTTGCAGCCTCGGCCCGGGTGACCTGGTGGAGCCAGGACCCCGACTCCCGCACCAGTTCGGGCGGGCTGCCGATGGGAACCACCACCCATTTTCCGGAGAAGCGGGCCACGGGCGCGAAAATATGGGCCGGCTTGGGCGCGGTGAAGGTCACCGTCAGCTCCGACTCCGGGGCTGACATATCGCCCGAAGGATTCCCCAGGCAATCGCAGTCCAGGCCGGAGGGGAGGTCAACGGCCACCACTCGGGGAAAGCGCTTCATGCGTTCCACGACCTCCCCCATGAAACCTGTCAGTGGAAGTCTGACCCCGGTGCCCAAGAGGGCGTCCACCAGGATGTCGGTCCGAGCGGGGTCGAGACGGGACTGCAGCCTGTCGGACCAATCGCCTTCCTCGACGATCGACTCGATCCGAACTCCCATCTTCCGGGCCACTTCCAGGTTGGTCCCCGCGTCCCCTTTCAAGGACTCCGGCCGAGCCATCAGCACCACTTGCGTGGCCACACCTGCCAAGTGGAGGTGCCGGGCCACCACCAGGCCGTCTCCTCCGTTGTTCCCCTTGCCGCAGACCACCAGCACCCTGGAGCCCCGAAGCCCGCCGAAGTGCCGCTCCATCTCGCGCACGACTCCGCTGCCGGCGTTCTCCATCAGCAGGAGGCTGGGGAGCCCGTACCGGGACGTGGTCTCCCGATCCACCCAACTCATCTGACCGCTCGACAGGATCCTCATATCCTCTCTGGTTTGCGGGTTCGCCCCGTACTAATCCCAATTCAATCTAAGCGGTTGAGAAAGTTCAAGTCAAGATCAAAACCGGCGGTGCCTGAGGGGTGGATTCCGGGGGGAATGAGCTCAACCGATGCTCTCCCGGGAGCGCCGCCGCCGGGTGAGAAATGCGGCTAACCGCAGGCAGAGGACCGGTTGACAATCTCGAGGGTGGGACCTAAAGTTGGGATTGAAAGCGCCGGGCTGCGCCACCGCGCAGCCCGGCGTGCAATCCTCGCCCCGAGACTTTCGGCGGATTCCAGTTCATGAGCCACTTCTATCTCTACCTTGCAATCATAGTGCTGGCCAAGGCGCTCACTCTGGCCGTGGTGGCGCTGGCTCGACAGCGGCGTAGAACCGAACGCCCGGATTGCAGCCTGTCCGACACCCCCGCCCATCCGGAGCCGTTCACCTGCCTCGAGGCCGACCTGAAAGAGGTCAACGAGGGAGTCTTCCTGTGTCGGATGCGGTTTGCCAACGAGGCAAGCCGCCGTTTGAAGTTTGAAGGAAGAAGTTTGAAGGAAGAAGTTTGAAGGAAGAAGTTTGAAGGAGGAAGTTTGAAGGAAGAAGTTTGAAGGACGTCGGGTGGTGTGGGAAGGGTGGAGTCATTGCCGTCTGCTCTTCATTTTCTTGATGATGCTGGTCAAAATGGAGATCAATTCATTACATTCGATCTCCAGTTCAGCCAAACTATCCGGCGGAAGGATTTCGGAGGCTGCCAGAAGGCGGAGCCAGTAGTGCGTTTCGCGGGCTTCCTTACAGGCGATGCTGTACTTGCTGACGAAGTCGGCTTCACTTTGCGCTGCTTGACCTTCTTCTACATTGGCCCCAATCGAAGTTCCAGACCTTAGCAACTGGTTCCCCAGCGTCCGCGAAACCCCTGGTTTCTCGTCCAGAAACCGGCATAGCACGACCACCCGCCGGGCAAACTCAAACGTCCTATCCGGCAAATCCGAATTCACCCGACTTCTTTCCCCCTTCAAACTTCAAACTTCTTCCTTCAAACTTCAAACTTCCTCCTTCTTCCTTCAAACTTCAAAAAAGGCTATCGACCGGAAGAGGCTGCACAAAGCAACCGTCCCCAGTCGATAGCCTTTTTGTAACCTGGAGCGGGAAACGGGATTTGAACCCGCGACTTCAACCTTGGCAAGGTTGCACTCTACCGCTGAGTTATTCCCGCCAATGCCCCAAACCTTAAGAGGCTTCCCCTCGAAAGTCAATCCGTTTTTGGCTGCCGGAAAATGCCCGCTCAACCCGGCTGCGGCGTTTCATCCGGATGACCGGGCCTTGCGGCTTCGCTCGTGAACGGCATCCACCAGCCGCAGCACTTGATCCACCGGGGTCTGAGGCAGAATGCCGTGGCCCAGGTTGAAAATGTGACCCGGCCGCCCTCCAACCCGATCCAGGATTTCCCCGGCTTTCTCCGCGATGCTGTCGGGATCCCCCAGCAGCACCAGGGGATCCAGGTTGCCCTGTATGGCTTGACCCTCGCCGATCCTGCCCCAGGCCTGGGCCAGGTCGACGCGCCAGTCGACCCCGATGACGTCGGCTCCGGTCGATCCGACCAAGTCCAGGTATCCGCCGGTACCGGTCGAGAAGTAGATGACCGGGACGCGGGGCCTGATGTTTTCGATCACCTGAATGGTGTAGGGCAGCACCGAACGCCGGTAGTCCTCGGGGCCGAGGCAGCCGGCCCAACTGTCGAAGAGTTGAACGGCCTGAGCCCCGGCGCGAATCTGCCCGTTGAGGTACCTGGTCACGCTCCGGGAAATCAACTGCATCATGCGGTCCCAGGCTCCGGGATGGCGGTACATCAACTCCTTGGTGTGGACGTAGTTCTTGGACCCGCCTCCCTCGGTGATGTAGGAGGCCAGCGTGAAGGGAGCCCCGGCAAAGCCGATCAGCGGCAGGTCGGGCCGCAGCCCGGCCCGAGCTTTGCGAACAGCCTCGAACACGAACGACAGCGATTCCTCCGGATCGACCTCGGACAACCGGTCCACCTCCGCCTGTGAACGGATCACCCCCTGGATGCTTGGACCACCCCCACCCTCGAAGGTGAGACCCAGACCCATGGGTTCGACGATCAAGAGGATATCGGCAAAGATGATGGCGGCGTCCACCCCGAGACGATGGGCCGCGGTAACGGTCACTTCGGCAGCCAGGTCCGGGTTCTTGCACAAACCCAGAAATGAAGTCCGCGAGCGTATTTCCCGGTATTCCGCCATGTAGCGTCCAGCCTGGCGCATGAGCCAAATGGGCGTGTAGTCGGTGGTCTGGCGGCGGCAGGCTCGCATGAAGACACTGTTGTCCAATTGGCTGTAGGTCCGCGGGACCGGCGTTCCGGACTCCACCTCAACCGAAACGTTCACGCGGGAAGACGGCAGGACCCCCTCCTCCTGCGGCACGGCGGTGGCTTTCCTGGAGGCTTCCTCCACCAAACAGGCCATGTTGGGC
>JAPPFQ010000290.1 GCA_028875135.1 Acidobacteriota bacterium | reverse complement strand
CCCGTAGACAGTGAAGGAGATGCCCTCGTTGGAAAAGGAGCGGGTGACCCGCTCCTGGATGCTGTTGATCTCGTCACTGGACAGTTGGCACAGGGTCTCGTAGAGCAATCGGGAATGCTCCCGGGGCTCGCCGTTCGGCTGTAGCATCTCGTCGTAGATCCCGTCGTCCAGGTCGTAACCGGCAAATTCCATGGCGCCGTTCGCTCTTCGCGAGGGTTTTGGAGAACCTGTTTCCGATTTCGGGCATTATCCGGCGTGATACGGCCGTTGTCAATCCGGTCGATGGGGCGGGGACTTGCGCTTGCATCGGTTCCGGTTGTGGCGGTAGACTTTTGAGCCCGTGGAATTCAGGGGCGAAAGGAAGGCTTTCATGGAGTGGAAACGAGGCGAACGGCTGACCGAGCCTCTGGTGCGGGACGGCAGCGGTCTTCGTCCGGCAGGTTGGGACGAGGCGCTGGATCGGGCCGCCCGAGGATTTCAGAGGGTTGCCAGGGACAAGGGGCCGCAGGCTTTCGGGATGTTCAGTTGTTCCAAGACGACCAACGAGCTAAACTTCGCCGCCCAGAAGTTCGTTCGAACGGTCATTGGATGCAACAACATCGACAGTTGCAACCGCACTTGACACGCTCCCAGCGTCGTCGGTCTGGCGACGGTTTTCGGGATGGGGGGCGGGACCAGTTCCTACCAGGAAGTCGAGGATGCCGATCTCATCCTCCTGTGGGGGTCCAACGCCCGCGAAACCCACCCCATCTTCTTTCATCACGTGCTGAAGGGAGTCAAGCGCGGCGCCCGGCTCTTCGTCATCGACCCCCGCAGAACCAGTTCGGCCCAATGGGCTGACGGCTGGCTGGGTCTGGAGGTGGGCAGCGACATTGCCCTGTCCAACGCCATGGCCCGGGAAATCCTGGATGCCGGGCTGGAGAATCGGTCCTTCATCGGACATGCCGCCAGCGGGTTCGACGAATACTGCCGCTCGGTCGAGTCCTACACCCTGGAACGGGGCGAGCGGGAAACCGGGGTCCCGGCCGAAAGCATTCGGAAGCTGGCTCACGAATATGCCCGGGCGGATAAGGCCGAACTCTGCTGGACGCTGGGGATCACCGAGCACCACAACGCCGTCGACAACGTGCTGGCCCTGATCAACCTGGCCCTGTTGACGGGTCACGTGGGGAAATACGGGAGCGGGCTGAATCCTCTCAGGGGGCAGAACAACGTCCAGGGTGGCGGCGACATGGGCGCCATTCCCGACCGGCTTCCCGGATTTCAGCACGTGGAGAGCGACGAGCTCCGCTCCCGGTTCGAACAGGCCTGGGGAGTAAATATTCCGCCCAAGCGGGGGCTGCATCTCAGCGGGATGTTCGACGCCATGGACGAAGGCAAGCTGACGGCGCTCTATGTTCTGGGAGAGAATCCGGCGGTATCGGAGGCCGACCAGCGGAGGGCTCAGCGTCTGCTTGGAGGGCTGGAATGCCTGGTGGTGCAGGACCTGTTGATGACCGACACCGCGGCCATGGCCGACGTCGTGTTGCCGGCCGCGGCCGGCTGGTGCGAGTCGGACGGCACCGTCACCAGCAGCGAGCGCAAGGTGCAGCGCGTTCGCCGGGCGCTGTCCCCGCCCCCAGGAGTGCGGGACGACCTGGAGATACTCTACGAATTGGCTCGCCGCCTGGGAAGCGACTGGGGCCGGCCGGACCCGAAGCGTATCTGGGATGAGCTCCGCAGCCTCAGTCCCATGCATCGGGGGATGAGCTACGAGCGGCTGGAAGCGCTGGACGGCATCCGCTGGCCCTGTTATGACGAGTCCCATCCGGGCGAGCTCTTCCTGCACAGCCGATTGTGGCAGGAACCCCTGCTGGGACCGAGGGCGCCCTTCAGCCCGGTGGAGTTCGAACCCCCGGTGGACGAGTTGAACGCTCGGTTTCCTCTCAGGCTCACCACCGGCAGGCGTCTGGATTCCTACAATACGGGCGCCCAGACCACGTCCTATTCCTCTCCCCTTCGCCGGGGGGAATCGCTGGATCTGTCCCCCGAAGACGGTGAGCGCTATGGAGTGCTGGAGGGGGAGCGGGTCAAGGTGGTCTCACGCCGCGGCTCGGTCATTGCTCCGGTCCGTTTCGATACCGGTCTCCGGCCCGGTCTGGCCTTTATGACCCTGCATTTCCCGGATGAGGTTCAGACCAACCAACTCACCATCGACGCCGTCGATCCCAAGTCCGGCACCGCGGAGTTCAAGGCCTCTGCCGTCCGCATCGTCAAGCTCGCGGCCTCTCAGCCAGGCTAGATGCGGGCCGATCAACCGGCGGGGATAGCCGAGGAGACTACCGTTGGATCTTCACATTGCGGGTCAATCTCCGGACCGGGACGAGCGGACCGCCGTCGATAGCGTCCTAGGCCCCCTCCGGGCAGGGAAAGCGGAAAGCTTTCATCTACAGCAGGAACGGCCCGACCGGTCGCAGAGGCACCTGCTGCTTCCGGTTCTCCACGCCATCAACAGCCGCGTCGGCTGGATCAGCCCCGGAGCCCTGAACTACGCCTGCAGCCGGTTGAACCTCCCGCCCGCCGAAGCCTTCGGCGTCGCCGATTTCTACGGGCTCTTCTCAATGACTCCGCGGCCTCGGTCCGTCATTCACGTGTGTGACGACATTGCCTGCCTGATCCGGGGCGCGCCGGCGATCTGCGAGCACCTGGCGGGCCGCCTGGGCCCCCCCGGAGCGGCCGGGCTCTCATCGGAGCTCACCTGGCTCAGGAGTCCCTGTCTCGGCCTCTGCGAACGCGCCCCGGCTGCCCTGGTCTCGGCGGCCGGCCCCAAGCCGTGGGAACGCGCTCTGGCTCCCACCACAGCGGATGACCTGCTGGCCGTGGTGGACCGGCCGGAACGCAAATCGGAGCCACCGCCCGTTCCAACGTCTCACAGCGTCCCCCAACAGGGTCGACCGGAATTGCGCCTGTTGCGCCGGGTCGGCCGCCTGCAGCCGGAAAGCCTGCAGGATCACCAGGCCCAAGGGGGTTATGAGGCCTTGCGGAAAGCGGTCGACCTGGGTCCCGAGCGGGTCATTGGCGAAGTCATCGATTCCAAGCTGGTGGGAAGGGGCGGGGCGGCCTTTCCCGCCGGCCGGAAGTGGGAAGCGGTCTACCGCGCCCGTTCCTCCCAGCCGGTCCGCTACCTGGTCTGCAACGCGGACGAGTCGGAGCCCGGAACCTTCAAGGATCGGGTGCTCATGGAGGAAGATCCCTATCTGCTCATCGAGTCCATGACCATTGCCGGGCTGGCCACCGGTTGCGGGCAGGGCTTCCTCTACATCCGGGGAGAATACCCCCTGGCATTCGAGCGCTTGAGCCACGCCATCCGCCAGGCCAGGGACCACGGTTTCCTGGGAAAGAGGATCCTGAACCGGGACCTGTCCTTCGACATCGAGATCCGTCGAGGAGCGGGCGCCTACATCTGCGGCGAGGAGACGGCGCTGTTCAACTCGATCGAGGGCTACCGGGGAGAACCCCGGAACAAGCCACCCTTTCCCACCGAGGTGGGCCTTTTCGGTCGTCCCACCCTGGTCAACAACGTCGAGACCCTGGTCAACATTCCGGGAATCGTCCTGTGGGGAGGCCGATCCTTTGCGGCCATCGGGACTCCGCGGTCGACAGGCACCAAGCTGTTCTGTCTCTCCGGCCATGTCGGCCGGCCGGGAGTCTATGAAGTGCCCTTCGGCGCCACTCTGGCAAACCTGCTGGAACTGGCCGGCGGAGTGGGGGGGAGCGGCCGGCTGCAGGGTGTCCTGATCGGAGGTGCGGCCGGGACCTTCCTTTCTCCCAGGGAACTGGATACACCCATGACCTTCGAAGGCACCCGCGCGATCGGCGCCGCCCTCGGTTCGGCCGTGGTGATGCCGTTTGACGACAGCGTGGACCTGAGTAAAATCCTGCTGAGAATCGCGGCCTTTTTCCGTGACGAGTCCTGTGGCCAATGCGTTCCTTGCCGGGTCGGCACGGTGAGACAGGAGGAAGCCTTGTCCCGCCTGTTCGGCGGGAAAACTCAGGGAGTGGGGCAGGCGCCGCTGCAGTTGGCCGAGATCGGCCAGGTCATGAGCGACGCGTCCATTTGCGGGCTCGGACACACCGCCTCCAGCGCCGTCCAGTCGGCTCTGGCCCGCTGGTCCGAGTTTTCGGGTCTCCGCCAGGAAGCGAGTCCGGACGATTAGCCGGCTGGCGAAGGTCCCTGTCGTCGGTGAGACTCCCTGCCGGTCCAGCGGACTCGGGACGTCTGCCATCGATACCATGGAAAAGAAAAAACCGGTAACGCAGGAAAGTTTTGCCTTCAACGACTCGGCTCCTTGCCCGACCGTCCCGGTGCCGGCCGGTCCGATTCCGGCGCCACCGCCCGCGACCCCCAGGAACAAAGTCACCCTGACCGTCGATGGCAAGACGGTTCAGGTTCCCGAAGGATCCACGCTATTGGAGGCCTGCAGGACTTTGGGGATCGACACTCCCACCCTCTGCTTTCTGGAAAATCTGAATCCCGTAAACGTCTGCCGCGTCTGCGTGGTCGAGCTGGAAGGGGCACGGACCCTGGTTCCGGCCTGTTCCCGCCCCGCGGAAAACGGGATGGTGATCCGAACCGACAGCGAGCGCGTCCGTCTGAGCCGTCGAATGGTCCTCGAGTTTCTGGCCTCCTCGGTCGATGTCTCCACCGCTCCCGAACTGCAGGCCTACCTGGAGCGCTATGGCGGGCAGCCGGAGCGATACGGGCCGGCGGCGCCGGCAGCCGGAGAACCGGAGACAGAGCGGGCCGGAGCCCACTGTCCGACGGACGGCCAGACGGCGGCCACCGTGGCCCAGCCGGTCAAGATCGACAACGACCTCTACATCCGGGACTACGGCAAGTGCATCCTCTGCTACAAGTGCGTCAAGCGTGCGGTGAGGAGGCACAGAACACCTTTGCCATCGCCGTGGCCGGCCGCGGATTCGACAGCAGCATCTCCACCGAATACGAGGTTCCGCTCCCGGATTCCGCCTGTGTCTATTGCGGAAACTGCATCGGGGTCTGTCCCACCGGAGCCCTGATGTTCAAGTCGGAATACGACATGCGCGAAGCGGGCACCTGGAAGGAATCGGAGCAAGAGCTCACCGACACCATCTGCCCCTACTGTGGGGTCGGCTGCACCCTCACCCTGCACGTGCAGGACAACCGGATCGTCAAGGCCACCTCACCGCTCGACCAGGAAGTTACCCGAGGGCATCTCTGCATCAAGGGCCGCTTCGGCTGGCAGTTCGTTCAGGGGAAGGGGAAGAAGAGATCAGGCAAGTGATTAGTGGTTAGTGGCTAGTGGATAGTTCTTGAATCGATACGTTAAGCAACTGAAACAAACGCTACGTCTCACGCAGTCGCAGCTTTGCGGCGTCGCGTATGCCCCCCACCGCATCAGCCATCGCCTTCGGCTCGGCTTCTGCGACTCCCCCCTCGAGGGGGGAGTCGGCAAACGCGGCGTCCCTTCGACTAGGCCGCAGCCCGCAGTCGAGCCGGAGGGGGGCGACGCGGCGCTCCTGAGTGGAGGTCAGCGGTGGAGCGGGACGGTGTTGTTTTGGTAAGGCTGTGCGTTCGGGGACCCGGCCCTTGATTCGCCGCGTTCGCGGCTAGGTTGGCGTGGAACCCATACGACCCCGGGCTGCCGCCCGGGGCTACCCTGAGACGCAGCTACGCAGCTCTATAAGGATGGCCTGTAGTAAGCGTTTCCTTGCCTACCCGCTCCAACCGCAGCTTCGCAGCTCTCACCTAACCCACGACACGGCCGGGGGACAGGAGTTTTCTATTGGAATATCCTCGAACCCTCCAGCTTAAATACTAAGCAGCGCCCCCCTTTTCCAGTTCCTCCGCCACCGCCACGGCCAACTCCCCGATGGAAAAGTAGATAAAATCGGTCGAGGGGATGGTCTCCATCCGCTCGGTGGCTCCCCAACTTCCGCCTTCCGACAGACGCTGCCGGTCGATCCAGGCGTTGGCGATGCCGAAGCGGTTGGCCGGCGCGTGGTCGTGGTAGAGGCTCTGGGCCACGTGCAGGATCCGGGACCGGTCCAGGCCCAGATCCGACTCGAGGTGCGCCAGCAGGTAGGCGAAGTTGGCGTCGGCGGGCTTGTAGGAGCCGATGTCCTGGGCCGTGTAGACCGCGTCGAATTCGACCCCGAGCTTCCGCGCGGAGGCAGCGATTCCGTCGCGATGCACGTTGGACAGGATGACCAGCTTGTAGTACCGGCTGAGGAGACGCAGCCCGTCGGCGCTGTCCGGAAATGCCGGCCAGTGAGGGACCGAAGCCCCGAAGTTCGCGTCGAGATTCTCGTTGGATTCTAGGCCGAAGGTCTCCGCGATGCCCCGGTGCACGCGCGACAGCAG
>JAPPFQ010000079.1:1720-6391 GCA_028875135.1 Acidobacteriota bacterium | reverse complement strand
GCGGGCGGGACGCCCGCGCTCCCGGGGGCGCCTCTTCCAATCGCTCTTGCTCCTCGAGGGGGCACGCGCCGGCTTGCCGGGCCGCAGCCCTGCCGATGCGGCAGAGTCATCACACTTGGTGGTCCTTTGTCGTTCTTCGTGGCCCTTCGTGGATCACTCTTTTGTCGTTTGTTTCAAATAACAAATGCCCATCCGCTAGCCGGTCAGTTCGTCCTGCTTCTTTCTGAGCTCCAGGAGCTCCGATTCCACCAGCCTTACGTTGTCGTAAGTGACCATGCCGTCTTCCGGGATGTCCTCGATCACTTCGGCGCCGTGGGTCAGGCCGATGGGTACCAGCTTTTCCTCTCGGGCCACCTCGGCCCGTTCGACCATTCCGTAGGTGGCGTAGCCTCCCTCTCCGTCCAGCACGGTTCCCGCCTTCAAGGGCTTCTTGGCTGCCGCCACCACCTCGGAAATCTGTCCGATCACCGAGGCCACCGGTTCCCTGTAAATCATCAGGCGGGCGATCCCGATGGGGACTTCGTGGCCGATGAAGTGTTGGGGGCGGTAGATCATGGCGTGTTTACTCCTGGAGCCGATGATCATGCCGGTGATTTCTCCGTAGGAGGCCATCGACTCGACGGGAAAGTCGTCCTGGCCCTCGACCACCGCATAGAGGCCTCCACGCAGGCTGCGCTCCACCGGGGTGTCGTCGGGAAAGATGGAGCTGACGGCCTCCACCACCCCATCATTCTCCAGAACGCCGCCCAGCTCCTTTCGGCAGAGCTTGTCGGGGATCTCCCGCAAGTCCGCCGTGGGGAAGTGCATCCCGCGGATGTCGGGGACCAGGCCGGTGGCGTTGGAGAGGGCCGCCATCTCGATGGAGTGCTTGGTGCCGTCCAGGAAAGAGCAGAACATGCTGGCGTTGTAGTCCTTGCCCTTGAAGCCGTACATCCTGGGGACGTCGTCGGGGTTGGCCTTGCGGAAGGAGAGCTTGAAGCGGGTTCCCTTGCCGGAGGCGATCAGCTTGAAGCCCAGCGTCCGCGCCCAGTCGCAGAGCTCGGCGGCCAGGGCCGGCTCGTCTCCGTAGGCCATGCTGTAGAGGAGGCCGGCCTGGTCGGCCATCCGTTTGAGCAGGGTCCCCACCAGGATGTCGGCTTCCACCGTCACCATGACCAGGTGCTTCTTCTGCCGGATGGCCCGATAGCCGTTGGCGGCACCGACCTCGGGAATGCCGGTGGCTTCCACCACCACGTCCACCCCGCTGCCGAGCAACTCTTCGGCCCCGGCGGTCACGGCCGGCCGATCCCCATCCATGGCCCGGTCGATCTCGCCGGCCGTCTTGGCGACCTGGATGTCCTCGCGGGGGACACCCCCGAGGCTCAGGGCCCGGACAGCCCGTTCGGGCTTGAGGTCGGCGATGGCCGCGACCCGCATGCCTTGTATACGGCAGGTCTGGGCCACGATCTGGGTTCCGAAGGTTCCGGCGCCGATGATCCCAACCCGGATGGGGCGCCCCTCTCTCTCCAGTTGAGCCAGTCGTTGATGAAGCATCGTGGTTTTCCTCTCTAGCCGGCCAACATCGATTTCAGGCGCTCGGCCACGATCCGGTCCTCTCCCGGTCGAAGCATCCAGACGGAAACGGTCAGGCCCTGCATGTTTTTCGGGGATTGGCTCTTGGGCCGCAGCCAGCGGTGGCCCCCCGTCTCGATAGGCGGATTGCCCTGCTTGAGCATCCCTGAGGCCTCGGCAGTGGTGATGGAGATCTGGTCATAGTCCCACTCCAGGCTGAGGTGGGGGACGTGGTTGGCGATCTCCGGGACAAAGCTCTCGGCGTGCACCCCCGGGATGGAGGCCAGAGATGAGGCAATGGTGTCCACCCGGGACTGGAGGAGGCGTCTCTCTGCCTGGTGGTCTATCTTGAGATAGCGTTCCACCGCCGCCAGCAGACCGATCATCTCTTCCTTGCCGACCTTCATGCCCCGGCCAATGCCTCCCCAGGGGCTCCCGCACCGCCTGGCGGCCATCACCAGGTCCCTGCGGCCCATCAGCAGGCCGGAGCTCTGGGGTCCGAGCAGCCCCTTGCCGCCGCTGAAGGTCACCAGGTCGAACCCCATCCTGACATACTCGGACAGCCGCCCCTTGGGGGGCACGTCGGCGGCGGCGTCGTTGAAAGTGGGAACCCCGTGCTTCTTTCCCATGGCAACCCAGGTTTGCCGATCGATCCGGCCCTTGGGGTTGAAGGTGTTGATAAAGAAGAGCATGGCGGTCCGGGGGTTGATGGCGGCTTCCAACTGGTCGATGGTTTCGACTTCCACCACCCGGGTGCCCACCAGCTTGATCTGGGCTTCGTAGGCTTCCCGGTGTGATTTCTGGATGATGACCTGGTTGGGCATGCCGGTGGTGTCGGGCAGTTGGGCCATCCTGTCCGGGTCTCCCAGGGTGACGCAGGCCGCCGTCCCCTGGGTGATGGCGCCGGCGGCCCCGCTGGTGACAGTGGCGGCCTCCACGCCGATCAGCCGGGCGAGGCGCTCGCCCACTTTCTCGTGGAGATCGGCCATAGGGACGAAGTGCTGTCCGGCCTCGTCCATGGCCCGGATCACCTCGGGCGGCATGATGGTTCCCCCAAGTCGTGTGACCGTCCCCAGGGCGTTGATATAGGTGGGGACTCCCAGGCGGCTGTAGACATTGTCTTCCGTTCTCGGTGGCGAGGCCGCTGTTCGTTCAAGTCCGGCGGCGGCCAGCAGGGACGGAGAGGCTGAGAACCAGGCTGCTCCCGACAGGAAATGGCGACGGCCCAAAAGGCGATGTTTCGGTTGCATGGCTCCTCCTCGCATTGATTGGAAATAAAGGTGGCTGCGCCCGCTGCTGCATCAGCCGTCGCCAGTGGCACGACTTCCGGCACTCCTCCTCAAGAGGAGATTCACACGCCTATGCGGAAACCCGCCGCGAGGCGTCGTCCCGGGGGGCATAGCCCAGCTCGGCCCGCGCATTGGAAAGATCCCAGAAGGCTCCCTTGTTGTTGGAGATGCCGTAGTAGACGCCATAGGTGACATTGGCGCGCAGACAGCGCTCCACCAGGTGGACCAGGTCGCGGTGGCTCAGCCAGGTTCGCAGAAACCTGGGGTCAGTGGTGGGATCGTCGTCCCGGCGCACCGAGCCGATTCGGATGCAGATCGATTCCATTCCCCAGCGGGCACAGTAGTAGCGGGCCAGAATCTCGCCGAAGGCCTTGCTGACGCCGTAGTCGCTGTCCGGCCGCATCGGGTGGTTCACCGAGATGGGAACCGGTTCCGCCTGCCGGTGGAGATGCAGGTTGGGCGCGAAGCCCTCGTAGGCGCCGGTGACGTGGTTCGAGCTGGCGAAGACCAACCGTTTGACACCCGCCACCCTGGCGGCCTCGTAGAGGTTGCGGGTTCCCTGGATGTTCACCCGGAGCACGGGCTCCCAGGCGGTATCGACGGCAATCTGTGCCGCCAGGTGAATGACGTATTGGACGGGCGCCAGCATGTCGAGAACCTGCGCCACCTGCCGGGCGTCGGCGATATCGGCCTGAAAGACCCGGTCGGAAAATGGCGGCGTGAGATCCAGCCCGTAGACCTCAAAGGATTTCCCCAGAGGGTCTCGCAGGACCCTGCCGATGAGACCGTTGATGCCGGTGATGAGCAGTTTGGGCTTGGACATGGCGGAACCCGTGGATTATAGCAGGCCGCGACAGCGAGCGTCCCTTGCCTGAGGTTCAATGTCAGCAGCGACTGGCCGGCGTGGGGGAGTGGATATTTTGTTACTAACATCGATGCACAGGATGAACAGGATGCACAGAAAGTTGGGATGCTGCACCTAACGCCGGCTCGGCCGATGATCCCGAGCGGGCTTGCGGATGTTCTGGACCAAAGGACAACGGACCATCAAGAAAAATCCTGTATATCCTGTGCATCGATGTCAATTATTCCTGTGACTCACGGAAGGTCGCGTTTGCCCCCTCCGTCTCGACTGCGGGCTTGGCCCTTGCACATGGGCTCTTGCCCGGGTAGTGTCTCAGTTTGATTCAGGGTGGGGTTGTGGCCGATTCCAAGAACATGCTACGCTCTTCCCATGCCAAGAGGACCGCAGGGACAATGGAGACCAGACGGCCCGATAGCTTGCGCTGTGCACGTGGGAAAGATAGCAACTGGGGAGATTGAAGAGAGTTACGATGCCCCGGAGCGCATTCAAAAGCGTGCTAGCAAGGGCGGTAAGGCCCGAGCTGCAGCTCTTACCCCGGAGCGTCGGAAAGAAATCGCTGAGGCAGCGGCTACCGCACGGTGGAACCCAAGCCGATAGTGGTTGAATCATCTCCTTCCACAAATCCCCACAGTCGTGTGTTATGTTGAACCGCGACTCCCCGATCCTTTAACCGCTTGAGACAGTTGTAAACCGTTCCCCTGCTGACCTTTCGTGTCTTTCCTAGTTGATCCTCGATGTATGGAACCGTCACCTTTTTACCTGAAGACTTCAACACTTGACGCACAGCGTCAATCATACTAATGGGCTTGGGGCTTGGTTCTGCGCCGCCATTCTTTGCCGCTGTGGTGCGAATCTCCTCCGCTTCGTACTCCTGGAGAACCCCCAAGCATCCCATAAGGCGTTTGTACTCTTCATCCAGGACGAGCTTGTCATCTTCAACTTTTTTGATTTTGGCTTTCAACCAGT
>JAPPFQ010000079.1:0-1710 GCA_028875135.1 Acidobacteriota bacterium | reverse complement strand
GGGCAGGGTTTCCCCTGCCCCCACCCGCAACGGGCGGTGATCATCTCATCGCTCACCACCTCCTTTTAGGTTGGGATAAAAAAATGGACCTGCCGGGATTCGAACCCGGTTCACCCGATTTAGAGTCGGGAGCATCTCCCTAGAATGCTTCAGGCCCATAATTTAACCCCTCCTTTCACCAGGGCCGTTCACCACGGGTTCTTGTCGGGATTTCATGGTGTTCGGCCCTGACACCTCCAGTATACACCCCAACATTCCCAAGTCAACCACCTTGTGCGAATAATTGTGCACTTTGGTGGACTTTTTACGAAAAAGACTTGACACCTTATGCTTGCTTATGTGTCATATTGTCACTATGAATAAACTGACAACAGCCAAGCGAGCCATGATAATCAACATGCTGGTCGAGGGAAGTTCCCTTAGATCGATCAGTCGTGTCGTGGGAGTGTCCATCAATACAGTGAGCAAGCTACTGGTGGATGCTGGTAAGGCATGCGCCCAATACCACAATGAGCATGTCCGCAAAGTTGCAGCCAAGAACATCCAAGTCGATGAAATCTGGCAGTTTTGCTACGCAAAGGAAAAGAACGTTCCTGATGCAAAGGCAGCCCCTGAGGGTACGGGAGATATCTGGACCTGGACGGCCTTGGACACGGAATCACGGCTAATCGTGTCCTGGCTGCTTGGAGACAGGGGTTTTCAGAACGCCTATGACTTCATGGCCGATCTAGCCGAGCGGCTCACCGCGCGAGTCCAACTCGTTTCTGACGGGCTGAAGCTATACAAGTGGGCCATTGAAGCCGTATTTGGAGCGGACATAGACTTCGCTCAGCTTGTGAAAATCTACGGATTGCCGGAGGGACATGAGACCCGATACAGCCCCCCAGTGTGTACGGGTACAATTACGACGCAGCAGCAGGGACGACCCGATCCCGACCTAATGAGCACGTCCTATGTCGAATGGCACAACTTGACCATGCGGATGTCAATGCGCCGATTCACCCGGTTGACCAATGCTTTCTCAAAGAAACTTCAGAATCATGCCGCAGCCCTGGCCCTCTATTTCGTGCATTACAACTTCTGTCGAGTCCACAAGGCGCTTCGAGTTACCCCAGCAATGGAAGCTGGGCTTGCAGATACTGCCCATGATGCCGATTGGATCGTCGGGTTGGTGGATGCTGCAGCTCCCACCGCTGAGAAGCCCGGACCGAAGCGGAAAACCCGTTCTGAAAAGTCGAAATCAAACTGAGACACTGCCTTTGCCCGAGGGGAAGGCAACTCGGCTATAATTCGGGGGTACCCTTGGGGGGCTCCTGCTCCCGGCATTCTTAAGTACCAGACCCGGCTTTCAAGGAGTGAACATGTCCTTGTTTCAAGAGAGTATTCTCGCACTCATCTCCGAGACTTCCACCAACCTCCCTCCTGACGTCCGGCGGGCCATGGCCGACGGCCTGCAAGCCGAGACGCCTGCTACCCAGGCTTCCCAGGCCCTCAACGTCATCGCCACCAACATCGACATGGCTACCGAGGACGAGGGCCCCATCTGCCAGGACACCGGGATGCCCACCTTCAAGATCAAGACCCCGGTGGGCGTCAACCAACTGGCCCTGCATCAGGCCCTCCGCCGGGCCGTTGCCGAGGCCACCCGGCGGGGAAAGCTCCGCCCCAACTCGGTGGACTCGCTGACGGGCAAGAACAGCGGCGACAATC
>JAPPFQ010000675.1 GCA_028875135.1 Acidobacteriota bacterium | reverse complement strand
CCGGGCCAGGCTCAACCCCTGGCGCCTCCAGGACGCCGACCTGCGTTCCTACATGCTGCTGGGGGTACGCCACATCTACCGGAGCGCCATCAACCGCAGTCGTGGATGTCTTCCCTACGTGCGCTTCAACCTCACCGAGGAACCCACCTGGGCCCGACACGAGTATTGGGGATCACCCCACATGGTGGGGCGCTTCCTGGATGCGCTGGCTGTCTGTTCCCCGATCCTGGATGTGCCTGCCGACCGCGAGGCCGTGGAGGGACTGCAACGGTTGCTGCACCAATCGGTCGATCATCCTTCCGGGTTGGCCTTCGACACCCTGCCCGGCCCGGACGGCAAGCGGACAGCCGCTTTGCACCACTCCCGCGAGGTGCTGCTGGGGTTGCTGGGGCTCCGGCAGTGGCAAGGCTCCGAACCCTCCATCCATCTGGCCCGGAGATTCGTGCGAAGACTGGAGGAAGTGACCCGGGACACCGGTTCCTTTCCCTCGGACAAGTACTCGGAGGAGGGTTGGATCTCCTCTCCGACCCGAAAGCTCAATCAGACCTCGGGACGGTTGATCGGGGCCCTGGTGAAGTACTTTCGAGCCACCCGAGATTCCCTGGCGGTCGACCTGGCCCGGCGTTTCGCCGAGGCCAACATCGAGACCTGCTTTACCTCCAAGGGTGAGTTGACGCCGGATGCCGGCGAGCACCTGCACTCTTCGGAGGGAACCATGACTTCCCTGATCGATCTGGGACTGCTTACGGGCGAGCAGCGGTACCTGAAAATGGGACGCCTGCTTTACGACGTCGGCTTGCGGCGCTGGCGGACCTCCTGGGGCTGGGCCAAGGAGAGCAGGAAAGATCAGCCGGGTCGCGGGGAGGCCAACAACACCGGCGACTTCGTAGAGGCCGCCTTGCTGCTGGGCCGAAGCGGGCACCCCCGATATTTCCAGGACGCCGAGCGGATGATTCGCAACGGCTTGCTGGCCTCCCAGGTGGTGGCCACCGACTGGATTCCGCAATCCACCCTGGCCGACACCAGCGACTACGCCTATGCGCGAATCCGGGATCGGGCCCGGGGCGCCTTCGCCTTCACGCTGCCCAACGCCTACCACTCCTACAACACCGATCTGATGGGCGGGGCGCTGCAGTCCCTGGCAGAAGCTTACGAGGCCAGCGTGGTGAAAGAGGAATCGGGAGTGTGGGTGAACCTGCTGTTCAGCACCGACACCCCCTGGCTCCGGGTGCGTTCGGAGGTGCCCCGGACGGGCCGGCTACAATTGGAAGTGCTGCAGGAGGAGCGGGTGAGGGTTCGACTGCCGGATTGGGTCCCGGCGGAAACGGTGCAGGTGCGCGGGACCGGTAGTCCCGGCGAGATCCGACCCAAGGGAACCACTCTCGACCTGGGCCCTTTGGCCAAAGGGGCCAGGGTTGCGGTCACCTTCGATCAGCCCGGACGCCGGACCCGGGAGCAGGCTCCAGGATTCGCCGATCCCTTCGAGGTGGACTGGAGAGGCGATACCATCGTGGCCATGGAGCCCAGGCCCTCCCGGCCCATCGCTCTCTATTGACCGGCAAGTCTCATCGGAAGAACTGGTCGGGGCGAGAGGATTTGAACCTCCGACCCCCTGCGCCCAAGGCAGGTGCGCTACCGGGCTGCGCTACGCCCCGTCCGGCTTGCCGAACCTCCCAAGCTAGCTGATGGGTACCCGGCTGTCAAGAGATGGGGATTGCGCCCATCAAGCCCCGAACAGAGCCTGCTGCAGTTTTCGCAGGGCACGGCCCCGGTGGCTGATGCGCAGCTTCTCCCCCGGACTCAACTCCGCCAGGGAGCAGCCCCGCTCGGGAACCTGGAAGATGGGGTCGTAGCCGAATCCGTTGTCCCCCCGCAGGTCTCGCCCGATGACGCCCCTCAGTGTCCCTCGAAACACCTCCTGCACCACCCCACGCTGAGCCAGCGCGATCCAGCACTCGAATCTGGCCGTCCGCCGGGCATCCTCCACCGGGCCCAATTCCTCCAGGATTTTCCGGCAGCGGTCTTCATCGCTGGCCTGCTCGCTGAGGTAGCGGGCGGAATATACCCCCGGGCGGCCGCCCAGCGCATCCACCAGCAGCCCCGAGTCGTCGGCCATGGTCGGAAGCTCGGTAAATCGGCTGTAGTGGACAGCCTTCTGACGGGCATTGGCTTCGAAGGTGTTCCCTTCTTCCGGGGCCGTCGTCACGCCGCGAATCGCCTCCAGAGACACCAGCTCGACCGGCGCCGTCGCCAGTGACAACTTCATTTCCCTGAGCTTGCCCCGGTTGAAGGTGGCCACCAGCAGCCGGGGACCCAGGGAAGACTTCGACCAGCGGAGGGTTGGTTTGGGTTCGGGGGACACGCTTTCTGTTGTTTCAGGCTCCTACAGCCGGATCAGGCTCCTCTGGATCTCGACCAGGCAAGCGATGCCTTCGGCAGCCAGGTCCATGAGGGCGCTCAGGGTTTGGCGGGAAAAGGGATCTCCTTCAGCCGTCCCTTGCACCTCCACCAGTGAGCCGGCGCCGGTCTGAACCACGTTCATGTCGACCTGGGCACGGGAGTCCTCTGCGTAGTTGAGGTCCAAAAGAGGCGTTCCCGCCACGACACCCACGCTGGTGGCTGCCACATAGTCCGTGATCGGCAGGGCCGGCAGGGTCCCCCGATCCACCAGTCCTTGTAGAGCCAGTGCCAAGGCCACGAAGGCTCCGGTGATGGAAGCGGTGCGGGTCCCGCCGTCCGCCTCGATCACGTCGCAATCCACCCAGACGGTCCGTTCTCCCAGATCCTGCAGGCGCGTGACGCTCCGCAGCGAGCGGCCGATCAAGCGCTGAATCTCGTGAGTCCGGCCCGAGACCCTGCCACGACTGGATTCCCGCGGGGTACGGGTATCGGTAGCCCTGGGTAGCATGGCGTATTCGCTGGTAACCCATCCCCGATTCTTTCCCCGCAGGAAGGGCGGCACCGAATCTTCGATGCTGGCCGCGCAGATGACCCGGGTCTTCCCCACCGCAATCAGCACCGATCCCTCGGCGCCTGCAATGAAGTCGGGCTGTATGGCGACCGGACGCAACTCCCTGCTCTCTCGCCCATCGTTGCGCATCAGGTTCCTTTCAATTCTCCTGCAATTCACTACTCCCCGGGCTCCCCGTCCTCGTATTGCAGGGCCGTCATGCTCAGATCCTGCGGCAACGGTCTCCTGAGATCGATGTGCCCGGCCAGGGTATCGGCCTCGGCTCCGTCGATCAGGATCTGCACCTCGCTCACCTCCGGCAGATTGTAAGTCAGGGAATTCACCACTGAGTAGATTGAGGAAACTTCACCCGTAATCCCTCCCGGATGCCTCAGGGTCGCCTCTCCGGTGATGTCCACGACCAGCAAGCCCCCTTCAGCCCAATAGACCTCCCGCAACCGGGTTTCCGAAGGCAGCGCCGGCAGGTGACCGGAGAGCGAACCCTTGATCAAGGCCACCAGGATCTGCTTCGCTTCCAGGGAAACCTCCTCGGAAGCGTAGATTTCGCCCTCCTCCGCCTCCAGTTGGCCGTCCACCTCGGCCGAGGCAAAAAAGAGGATGACCTTCTTGCGAGGCGCGGTGGCTTCGAACGCCGGTTCTTCCATCAAGGCGGGCGCCTGTGCTTCCGGAGGCAGGCCGGCCAGTCGCTGAACCTGACGCTGCAGATTCATGAAGTAGACAGCTCCTCCGACCAGCAACAGCGCCAGAACCATCATACCCAATGTGATATGGCGTGGCATAGCTGGTTTCCAGTCTCTTAGCGATCCATGGCCGCTTCATCGATGGGACGAAATTGTTGCAGGGCCGCCAGCACGGCGACAGCCACGCCGTTTTGAAAGGGCTCGGTCAACACCGTTTCCCTGAACCGGTCCTGCTTCACGTTTCCAAGCTCCAGCAGGACCGCCGGCATGGCCAGCGGCGACAGCAGCCTCAAGGGCGCATGCCGAAAGCTCAGCGGAGCGCCTCCGTTGAAACGCTCGTTGGTTACCGCCTGCAAAATCTGCGCCAGTTGGAAACTTCGGTGGAGCACGGCCGCCTGGGCTCGATCCCAGCGTACCAGCTCGAACGCGGCTCCCTCGCTCCGATCCCGTGCAGGAGCTTCCCCCGGAGGCAGTTTCGCCAGATAGACGTAGCTTCCGGAAGAAATCGGCGAGGCGCCGTTGCCCAGGTGGATGCTGAGAAACAGATCGGAGCGGCTGCGATTGGCCTCCCGCGCAC
Organism: Acidobacteriota bacterium; assembly: GCA_028875135.1. Taxonomy (GTDB): domain Bacteria; phylum Acidobacteriota; class Terriglobia; order Versatilivoradales; family Versatilivoraceae; genus Versatilivorator. Next base: position 2,171 of record JAPPFQ010000675.1, on the reverse strand, counting down.
GATCTTCCAGCGAAAGAGTCCGGTCTTGGCCGCGAGTCAATACCGTCTCCACCCTCAGCCGGCTTTCCAGCACCCAACGCACCTTGCGAGCAATGGAAAGGGTGACATCTTTTTCGTAGAGGCCCTCCCCCACCCCAACCCCCCTGTCGGCGCCACCGTGTCCGGGGTCGATGGTGATTCGCCTCCAGCCGGAAGCCCTGGGCCGCCTTGTCCAGCGAAAGGACCGCGTCGGTTCCCGGGCCGTTGTCGAGTCCTCCGCCGCCGGACGGAACGCGTCCACCAGGTAGGCATTTTGGCCGGACAGCCGGGTCAGGCGAGTCTGGACGGACTCGTCCGCCAGAGAAACCACCAGTCGGCTCGAGTCGGCGGTTTCTTCAAACGAGATTCCCTTGACCCATTCATCTCTATAGGAGGTGACCTCGGCTCCAGGCGGATCGACCGGGGATGCGCCGAGCAGGAACAGAATGCGGCGCTCCTCGCCACGGACCCGGATCTCTCCGGCGTTCACCAGCGAGACGACCAGACGGCTGGCTTCATCGGTAGTGCGGGCGCTGAGATTGATTCGAACGAAATCTCGGCCTCCGGTCAGCCATCGATTCCCGGAGGGAGACACCCGGATGGCCGGTTTTAGCACCCGGTTCAGCACATCGGGAACAAAGCCACGCGGAGTCAGCCAGCGGCCCTCACGAAACAGGACCGGCGCGGCAAGGCCGATCGAGCTCCGATTCAATCGAACCCGCGCCCGGTTGCGAGCCAACTCCACCACGTCCCTGCCGGCGAAGATCCGCAGGTACCCCGCCGAGCCGCTCTCGGAATAGGCCAGGTCGAGAAGGTGCAGGACGTCCAGGATCGGGACATAGCTCCGACCTTCGATGGCGACCAGGGGCAGCCGAACCCGGTGCTGTTGATGAAAGATCAGCAACTCATCGGGCGCTGCATCGGTCGGGTCGAAACCGGTGAGTCCTACCGCAAGGAGCAGACTAACCAAGAGGCCCACCGCCTTGCCGTTCGCAATATGGGAGGAAAAACAGCCGATCAATTTCTTGGCTGAGTCACGCATGGACACGAAAAGACTCACCTCGGGGTTAATAACGAACCCAATGTTCCACCGGCCTTGACAGAAACTGTTCGAGCTCTATGCCATCCCCACCGACGAGCAACTTCCGCCCGGGTTGGAAAGCCGCATCGAAGGCAGCCATCCCCGGCAAGCTGTCGCGTCGTTTCCCGCTCTTCACTTCAATGGCCGTGATCCCGCGTCCTGCTCGCACCACGAAGTCCACTTCCCGGCTCCGGTGGCGCCAGTAATAGACCTCGATTCTGCCGCTGGCAGAGGCGTTGGCCAAGTGCGCGCCAACGGCCGATTCCACCAGGCGCCCCCAATACTGCCCGTCCGCACGGGCCTCCTTCAGGGTAAGGCCGCAAGCGGCCGTCATCAAGGCCGTGTTAAAAACCTGAAGCTTTGGACTCGAGCCCCGCCGGCGGACCGGGGCGTTGGAATATTTTTGCAGGCCGACCATCATTCCCACGCCTGCCAGCAGATCCAGATAGTGGGCCAAGGTGGTAGTGTTCCCGGCGTCCTGGAGTTGGCCCAACATTCCGGTATAGGACAGTATCTGGCCTGAATAGCTGCAACCCAATTGGAACAGCCTGCGCAGCAACGCCGGCTTGTCCACTCGGGAGAGCAGCAACACGTCTCTGGAAATCGTCGGCTCAACCAGGCTGTCAAGAACGTACCGTGCCCATCGGTTCGGTCGACTTATGAGAGGCGCCGCGCCGGGATAGGCTCCGTAAAACAGATACTGCTCCAGAGACCAGCCGAAAGCTTCCTTCATTTCCGGGAAGCTCCAATGGGGCAGGTACAGAACCTCAAAGCGACCCGTCAAGCTCTCCCCAAGGCCGCGTCGGACCAGCAGCGGCGCCGAGCCCAACACAACGACTCTCAGCGGGATCTCGTTCCGCGTGTCGGCGTCCCAGAGACGCTTGACAATTTCGGACCAGCCGTCCACCTTTTGGACTTCATCCAGAACCAGCAGCGCGCCCTTGCGCGCCACCCCGCCTGGCCGGCGGGGCTTGGTTGGCGAAGGCGGATCCACCAGCAATCTCGCCGCTTCCCACTGGGCTTCGATCCACTCCGGACCTTGCAACAGGGGACCGTCGGCGCTCGCAAAGCG
>JAPPFQ010000398.1 GCA_028875135.1 Acidobacteriota bacterium | reverse complement strand
GGTCTGACCCGGTGACCGGTCCCAGCAAAACCGACAGGTGCAGGACCGCCAGGCGGCGTTGGCGCGGCGCGGCGGTCTCCCTCGCCCTCACACTAGTCCTCGCCTCAGCCGCCCTTCCGGCCCACTCATCTCCCGCGGATGCTCAAGCCGAAATGCACCTGGCTAACGCAGCACGGCTCATTCGTGAAGGAAACCTTCGGAAGGCCGAGACCGAGCTGCGCCGGGCGGTGGACCTGGTTCCCGACAACCCCGCTTATCTGGCCAGGCTGGGCCAGGTCCTGGGAATGCAGAACAGAATGGAGGAAGCCGGCCGCTACTACAGTCGGGCCTTGAAACTGGCGCCCGACAGCACGGCCATTCGCCGCAATCTGGCGCTGACCCAGTGGTCCCGGCGCCTGTTTGCGGAAGCCAAAGCCAACCTGGAGCAGGTGCTGGCCAAGGTCCCCGACGACGAGCTCACCCGGTTCCTGCTGGGAATGATTCTGGTGAATTCCGGAGAAAATGCCCGGGCGGTGGGGCTGCTGGAGTCGGTGCCGGAACGGGTGCGCGGCCAGGGCGAAGCCGTGGCCGCTCTGGCCAGAGCCCAGTACGGGCTGGGCAAAAAGGAACAGGCCCGGGCTACTTTGGAATCGATGGCGCTCAACCGTTCATTGTCCCCCGGCGATGTCTATGCTTGCGCCGCCACAGCGGCCAATGCCGAAGATTTCGCAACCGCCGAGAAGCTCTTCCTGTCCATCCGCTCCACCTACCCCGACCCGGCGGCACTGAGCTACCAGGTCGCTCTCATGCAGTTTCGGTCCGACAGGATCGACCGCAGCCGCCAAACTCTCCTGGAGGCAATCGAGACGGGGCAGAGCTCAGGACCGATCCACAACTTGCTGGGTCACTGTTATGCGGCTCAGAACCAGTTGCCGAGCGCCGTTGCCTCCTTCGAACAGGCCATGGAGCTGGAACCGGCCCAGGAGTCCCACTATCTGGACGCCGTGCAGTTGCTGGCCGAGCATCAGATCTGGCGGGTGCTGATCCGAATTGCCGAAAAGGGCCTGGCCCGCATTCCCCGTTCGGACCGTCTCTTTCGCATGAAGGGCTTGGCCGAGACGGCCATGCTCTACAGTGAGGATGCCGTCCGGTCCTACCGCCGGGCTCTCGAGATCAATCCGGACTCGGCCAAAGCCAACCTGGGGCTGGCCATAGCCCAGCGGACAGCGGGAAGCCGGGAGGACGCCGCCGCCACCTTCGAAAAGGGTATCCGGAAGTTTCCAGACCACGGAGCCCACTACCAGGAATATGGCCTGATGCTCCTCAAAGCCGCAGAGACCGGGGATGACGGCGCCCTGAAGCGAGCCGTTGACCTGCTGCAGAAATCCGTCGAGCTGGATGCCTCTCTTCCCGTTGCCCACTACCAGCTCGGGCGGCTGGCCCTGGAAAGGGATCGAGCCGGCGAGGCGCTCCCCCACCTGGAAACCGCCGCCAGGTTGAATCCCGATCAGAGCCGGGTTCACTACCTGCTGGCGCGGGCCTATCGCCGACTGGGGCGGGGCGAGGAGGCACGCTCCCATTTGAAGACCTTTCGCCGGATGAAGGCGGCCGAAGAATCTCGGGAAGAGCACGGCGCAGGACCCGAGCCGACGAAGACGGCCGATGAACTGGTGCATCAGGACCCCCAGGCCCTTGCAGCCGTCCTCAGCCACCATTACAAACAGGGGAATGGAGACAAGGCTCGCCGGATCCTGGCGGAGGCGTCCGGGAAGGCGTCAGTGGACCCACAGACCCGGTTGCTCTTCGGCCGGATCGCCGGAGAGGCGGAAGACTACGAGACCGCCGAAGAACTGTTCACCTCCATTGGTTCGAACCATCCCGAGCCCCTGACCGTGGGCTACCATCTCGGCCTGGTGCAATTCCGCACCGGCCGGTTTGCCGAATGCCGGCAAACCCTGATCGAGGCTCTCTCCGGTGGGCAGGGAAACAGCAAGATCCAAAACCTTCTGGGCCATTGCTATCAGGGAGAGGAAAAGGTGGGGGAGGCCCTGGCAGCCTTTCAGAAAGCCATAAGCCGGAATCCAGGCGAGGAATCCAACTACCTGGACCTGGTCCGGCTTCTTGCGGACGAGAGCCTGTCGTCCTATTGGCACGATGCCAGCCGAGGCCCCCGGCTACGATGGCATCTGGCTCTCCAGGCTCTCGACCGGGGCGTCGAGAAGCTCCCGGCTTCCGCTCGCCTTTTTGAAACCAGGGGTTTTGTTCAAGCCAAGCTGGACTATACCCGGGAGGCCATACAGTCCTATGCCCGGGCCCTGGAACTGGATCCCGGTTCCGCCAAGGCGCATCTGGGACTGGGCGTGGCGCAGCGACTGGCCGGTAATTCTCGTGAAGCCCGAGAAACCTTTGAGCGGGGCATCCGGCATTTTCGTCGGAATGCCTCCTTCTACCAGGAGTATGGACTCCTGCTGGCCAAGGAGGGAGATTCGGGCGATGAAGCGGCCCGATCCCGTTCGGCTTCTCTGCTCAGGAAGGCCCTGGACCTGGATGCCTCACTGGTCGAGCCTCACTATCAACTGGGCCAGATGGCCCTGGCGCAGGGAAACGCCGAAGAGGCGGCCCGACACTTCGAATCGGCTGTACGACTGGCGCCCCGCGAGAGCAAGCTGCGCTACGGCCTGGTTCGCGCCTACCGGAGACTGGGACGCCAAGAGCAAGCCCGGGAGCAGGCCGGAAAATACCGTCAGCTCAAGGCTGCCGAGGAAGCTCAGGGGACACCCTCTGATTGATGCGTGATGCATGGTGTGTTAGCATCACGCCTTGTGATCTTCCGGTTGGGATTCAACCATGCGAACAACTCTGAATATCGACGATGACTTGCTGATTGCCGTCAAGGAAGTCGCAAGACGCGAGTCGAAATCGGCCGGTGCCGTGATATCGGACATGCTCAGGCAATCGCTGGCTGCCACCGGACAGGAGGGCCTGGAGAGCCAGACTGAAGAGCCGGGCGCCGAGTTCGGCTTTCGTCCGTTTCCCAAACGTGGCGGTGTCGTCACCAACCAACTGATCGACCGGCTGCGCCAGGAGATGGGCGACTGATGCGAGCCTTGCTGGACGTCAACGTTCTGATCGCGTTGCTGGATGCCGAACACCTGCATCACGAGTCCGCCAGGCTGTGGCTGAGAGACAACATCCAGCACGGTTGGGCGACCTGCCCTATCACCCAGAACGGGTGTTTGCGGATCATGGCCCACCCGACCTATCCCAATAGCCTGGCGGCGTCGCTCGTTGCCCGGCGCCTCCATGAGGCGACGGCCACCAGCCACCATCAATTCTGGCCCGATCAAACCAGTCTTCTGCACCCGGGCGTTGTTGATTGGAATCAGGTGATTGGTTCCAAACAGATCACCGACGTTTATCTGTTGGCGCTGGCCGTCGAACGTCAAGGCCGGTTCGTTACGTTCGACGCACGCGTCTCGCCAAGCGTGGTTCCCGGAGCCAACCCCCAGTCCTTCTTCGTGATTTGACCCCATCTCTCTGCTTCGATGCCTCTTATTCCGGTCTTTCTCGCGGCAGCCCTGCTCCTGGCCTCCTGTTGGGGCCTTCGGGCTCAAACTGCCGAGCTATCCTCCCCGGAACTCTTCACCGACGTCTCCCTCCAGGCAGGCATCACCTGGAAACATTTCAACGGCCAGTCCCGGGATCGCTTTCTCATTGAAGCCTCTTGCGGCGGTGTGGCCTTTCTGGACTTTGATAACGACGGCTGGCTGGACATCTTTTTCGTCAACGGCGGTGAAACTCCGAAGGGCAAGAGCCCTTCACCGGTCAGGAACGCCCTCTACCGCAACCTCGGCAACGGCAAGTTCGAGGACGTCGCCGAGAGCGCCGGGGTGGCCGAGGTGCGCTTCTACGGAATGGGGGCGGCCGGCGCCGATTACGACAATGACGGGTTTCAGGACCTGTATGTCACCGGCTTTCCCACCAGCGCCCTGTTTCACAATGAAGGAGACGGCACCTTCCGCGAGGTCACCCAACAGGCCGGCCTGGAAAATGCCGGCGAATGGGCTGCCAGCGCAGCCTGGTTCGATTACGACCGCGACGGGCAACTGGACCTCTTCGTTTGCAACTACGCCGAGTTGTCTTTTGCCCGTCCCCGTCCCTGCAACTTTGCCGGCAAGCCCGAGTACTGTTCGCAGCGGGCCTACCCTCCTCGGCGCCCCAAGCTCTATCGCAACAACGGCTCAGGCGCCTTCATCGACGTGAGCCGTTCGTCGGGAGTCTCCCGTCACCTGGGACGGGCCTTCGGAGTCGTCAGCGTGGATATCGACGACGACGGCTGGGACGACCTGTTCGTGGCCGGAGACGCTTCGCCTGACCTGTTGCTGCTGAACCGCAGGAACGGCTCCTTCGAAGATCGCGGGTTCGACGCGGAAGTCGCTTACAGCGTGAACGGCGAAGCACGGGCCGGAATGGGGGTGGACGCGGCGGATCTCAATGGAGACGGCCGCCCCGACTTCGTTGTGACCAACTTTCATGACGAGTACCACGCCCTCTATTTGAGCACTCAGGAGTTGCTCTACCGCGAGTGGACCCGGCCCTCCGGGCTAGCGGGATTCACTCGCCCGTTCGTGGGCTGGGGCGCCCGCTTCATCGACTACGACAATGACAGCGACCTGGACCTGGTGATCGTCAATGGCCACGTGAGCCAGACCATCGAGCTATCGCGCAGGGACATTCGTTACCGCCAGCTTCCCCTGCTTCTGGCCAACATCGGGGACCTGAAATTCCGCAACATGGCTTCCCGGGCGGGACCGGTTTTCCGGACCAGGCACTCCGCCAGGGGGATGGCGACGGGGGATTACGACAATGACGGAGACATGGATGTGGTCTTTGTCCGGCTCAACGAGAGGCCGGTGCTGCTGCGAAACAATATTGGACAGGAAGGAGCCTGGATCGGATTCGAGCTGGAGGGCAACCTCAGTAACAGGGACGCCATCGGCAGCAAGCTGTCCTTGAAGTCTGGTGACAAGCGTTTCACCAAGTGGGTGACCGGTGGGGCCAGCTTCCTGGCCTCCCATGATAAACGCGTGGTTTTCGGCCTGGGTAAAGCTGTGAAGGGAGAGTGCAGCCTTGAGATCCGGTGGCCCAGCGGTGCAGTCCAGAGAATTTCCGGACTCGAGATCAACCGCTACCACAAGATAGTCGAGTCCGGCGAGGCGCCAGGCGGTGAGAAAGAAGCTTCCGGCGACGGCAAGGACAAGAACGGGAGCGTGAACCGATGAGACAGACCGCCACCTTGATCACCGGAGCCAGCGGTGAAATGGGTCACGGGCTCATTGGCCGCCTGGCCGAGGAAGGCATCGAGGACTTGGTTGCCCTGGACATCCGGCCCATCGACCACCGGATCGGAAGCCAGTGCAAGGCCTGCGTCAACGGAGACATTCTGGACGAGAGGCTGTTGGAGCGGATGCAGAGCGAGTACGAAATCCACACCGTCTATCACCTGGCAGCTCTGCTGTCCACGCGGGCCGAGTTCACCCCCGATGCCGCCCACCGGGTGAACGCGGGTGGCACGCTGAGACTGCTCCAGATGGCCGTCGAGCAGTCACACTGGCACGGCCGCCCGGTAAAGTTCATGTTCCCCAGCTCCATCGCCGCCTACGGGCTCCCCGGCCGGACCGCCAAGCAAGGCACCGGCAAGGTCCGGGAAACCGAGTGGAACTTCCCCACCACCATGTACGGGTGCAACAAGCTCTACTGCGAGCATCTGGGGCGCTATTACGCCAACCACTACCGGCAGTTGGCGGTCGATTCGTCGAGCCACGGCATCGACTTTCGCTGCATCCGCTTTCCCGGACTCATCAGCGCCGTCACCCTGCCCAGCGGCGGCACCACCGATTATGCTCCGGAAATGATCCATGCCGCCGCCAGCGGACAGAGGTACGGCTGCTTTGTAGTCCCCGACACCCGCCTCCCCTTCATTGTCATGCCGGACGCCATCAACGCCCTGCTGCAACTCCAGGAGGCGCCGCGGGAGAATCTCCGCCAGACCGAGTACAACATCAGCAGCTTCAGCATGACGGCGGATGAAATACATCGACGCATCCTCGAGGAGTGGCCTCAGGCGGAGATCGACTTCAAGCCCGATCCAAAGCGCCAGGCCATCGTGGATTCCTGGCCGGCTGAAGTGGACGATTCGGCAGCGCGCGCCGACTGGGGTTGGGCGCCCCGCTACGACAAGGAGGCTGCCTTCAGCCAGTACCTGATCCCTCGGATCAAGAGCCGGTACTCCGGTTAACTAAGACGCCTCGAGTTTTCCCTGGGCCAGTTCAGCCAGGTTTCGGAGCTGTTCGTGCGTTCCGCTCCGCCGGGAAGACACGCCGACGGCAACGGGTTGTACCTGTTCGTGCAGCCCAGCGGAACC
>JAPPFQ010000609.1 GCA_028875135.1 Acidobacteriota bacterium | reverse complement strand
GGCTTGTAATCCTGGGCATCCGCAAGTCCCTGCGCGATCATTGTCGGAGCCGGCTTCTCTTGCAGCAATCTCTCGTCCTGCTAATCCTGTGCATCCTGTGCATCGATGTTTATTATGAAAAATACCGATCACCGGCCGAGCCAGCTTCTACTGCAGCAACCTCTCCTCCGGTTCGTCCTGTCTATCGATGTTCATTTTGAAAAATTGGTGTCAATTCGTGTTCATTCGTGGTTCTTTCTGCTTCTTTCCGGATGTCGTTTGCGGACGACCCCTCCATGGGTTTCAGGCAGGTCCTTCCCACCTGCTTGCCCGAACCTCCCGGGACGGTGACAAGCGAAAAAGGAATCTTTATACTCTGCCCTGTTTTTTGACTACATTCCTCGGTTCACGGAGAGGGAGGCCAGCATGCGGACCACGTGGAGTTTTCATACTGCCGGAGCCATTCACTTCGGCAGAGGCGCTACCGATCAACTGGGTGAGATTGCGCGCGAACTGGGAGCGAGCCATGCCCTGGTGGTCACCGACAAGGCTCTGGTGAAGGCCGGCCTGGCCGACCAGGTGCAGTCCCGGCTGACTTCCGGGGGGGTGCGGGTGACCCTCTTTGACGGAGGAGAGCCTGAGCCTTCCATCGCCGCCCTGCTCCGCTGCCACGACTTCGCCTCCCGGCACAAGCCGGACCTGCTGGTGGGATTGGGAGGCGGCAGCAACATGGACCTGGCCAAGACGGTGGGTGTCCTGCTCACCTACGGAGGCCAGCCCCGGGACTACATGGGTGAAGGGAAGGTTCCGGGCCCCATCCTGCCGCTGATCGCCGTGCCCACCACCGCCGGAACCGGCTCCGAAGTGACCCATGCGGGAATCCTGACCGACACCGAGAACAACATCAAGGTGGCCATCGCCAGCAACTATCTCAGACCCCGGGCAGCGGTGGTGGACCCGCTCATGACCGTGACCTGTCCTCCCAAGGCCACGGCAGACAGCGGGATCGACGCTCTCACCCACGCCGTGGAAGCCTTTATGGCCACCGACAGCTCCCAACTCGAGATTCCGGAAGGCGAAATTTCCATCTACCAGGGCCGCAATCCCCTGGGCAACGCCATGGTGGAGCCGGCGGTCAGCCTCATCGCGAGCCATCTTGCCGACGCCGTCAGGGACGGCCGCAACCTGGACGCCCGGGAGGGCATGCACCTGGCGGCGCTCATTGCCGGAATGGGATTCAGCAACGTGGGAGTGGGCGCGGTCCACGCGCTCGAATACCCCATCGGCGGGGCGGTGCACTGCTCCCACGGCTGCGGCAACGGCCTGCTCCTGCCCTACGTGATGGAGTTCAACAAACCGGCCCGGGTGGAGGCCCTGGCCCGCCTGGCCGAACTGATGGGCCTCCCGGTGGAGGACCTGTCCGCCGAGGCTGCCGCGGACGCCGCCATTGAGCGGGTGCGGGCCTTGAGGAAGGAAATCGGCATCCCCGACAAGCTCCGGGAAATCGGAGTGCAGGAACACCAGCTCCGATCGTTTGCCGAAGCAGCCTTCGGGATCAAGCGGCTCATGCGCAGCAATCCCCGTCAGGCCACGGTGGACGACCTGGAGGGCGTCCTGCAGGCTGCCTTTTAGGGGAAAAGGAAGGAAGAACCGGACCGGTTAGACCAGCTCGTGGAGCGGCTGCCCCATGACGTCATCGATGGAGTTGGCGATGTAGAGGGGACGGCCTCCGGGGTTGACGTACTCCTTGGTCCAATCGATGCCCATGGCCTTGTAGATGGTGGCGAAGAGGTCGCCCATGGTGACCCTGCGTTCGGCCACCTGGGCCCCCTGCTCGTCGCTGGCTCCCACCACTCGCCCGCCCTGAATGCCTCCACCCCCCAGAATCAACGACCAGCAGTCCGGATAGTGATCCCGACCGTTGTTGGCATTGAGGTGGGGAGTGCGACCGAACTCGCCCATGGCCAGCACCACGGTGGAGTCCAGCAGTCCGCGCTGCTCCAGGTCCTCCAGCAAGACCGAAAGAGTCTGGTCCAGGGTGGGGGCCAGCTTGTCCCGCAGCCTCTGGTCGTTGTCCTTGTGGGTGTCCCAGGCCCCGTGAGCGTATCCCGAGGTGGTCACGAAGCGGCAGCCGGCTTCCACCAGGCGCCGAGCCAGCAGCACGCTTTGACCGACCCGGGTGCGTCCGTAGGCCTCCTTGGTCCGGTCCGACTCCTGGGATAGATCGAAGGCCTGCTTGACCCTGGGCGAAAGCAGCATGGTCAGGGCCTGGTTGGTGAAGCGGTCCATCCTGCCGAACTCGGCGTGCTTCTCCTTCTGGCGGAATCCCCGATCCACCGCCTGCAGAAACGACCGGCGGTCGGCGATATCGGCAGCCGTCAGTGTATCGGGCAGGGAAAGGTCCGGAATCTGAAAGGACTCCTGATTGGGATCGGGGAGAATGATGGGATCGTATTCCGAACCCAGAAAGGCCGAGGTGTAGGCATCCATGTAGGAAAAGAAGTCGGTCTCCTGGTGCTCCGGGACCATGATGTAGGGCGGCAGGTTGTTCCTCGGACCCAGTTCCTTGGAGATGATCGAACCCAGGCTGGGAAACTTCAGGGTCGGATTGGGGCGGTGGCCTGTGAGGGCGTAATGGGTGCCCTGTGGGTGGTTGTTTTCCTCGGTGTGCATGGAGCGGACGATGGCCAGCTTGTCCATGTGGCCGGCGACCCGGGGAAAGAGCTCCGAGATCCGAATGCCGTCGGCCCGGGTGGGAATGGCATTGAACTGGCTGTGGGGCTTGGGGTCCCAGGTGTCGATCTGGGAGGGCCCTCCCTCCAGCCACAGCAGAATGCAGGCCTGGGCTCTTTGCTTGGAACGGGCGGCGGCCGGAGTGGCCGCTTCCAGGGCCAGGTACTGCCTCAGGTTCAGTCCCAGCAGGCTGAGAGCACCCACTCTGAGGAATTCCCGGCGTGGCCGGCAACAGCCAAGCTGATCGATCGGAAGGTCCATTGGCGCGTCCCTCAGTGATTATAAGTAAACTGGCGGGAGGCCAGCAACCCCCAGGCCAGATTTTCCACGCCCTTCCGGCGAGACGGAGCCCTCTCGATGAGGTCTTGGAGCCGGGTTTCCTCTTCAGCCGTCGGATAGCGGGAAAGGGCCGCCAGGTAGAGTTCCCGAACGATCTCCCGGTCGGAGGCGCCGGCCGACAGGAGTCGGCTCACACGTCCTCCCTCGGCCGCGATCTTGGTGGTGTAGGTGGAGCCGACCAGCAGGTGCAGGGCCTGCCTGAGCGTGGAACGGTAGTCGCGCCAGGGCATGCTGTCGCGGCTGACGGGTCGCCCGTAAACTTCCAGGAACTGGGAGGGCGTGACTTCCGGAACCAGCTCGATGGCCCGGGTCCCCTTGGGCTCGGTGCCCCCGCCCACGTACTCGTGAACGGCAAAGGCCTCCTCGATGCCGGTCACCCTTGAAATGGCGTCCAGCAGGATCTCGGCCTCCAATCGGCGAGGCAGAGCTCGGGAGTGGCTGACCTCATCCTCCCGGTTGGTCGGGTTGAGGTCTCCCGAAAGCTGATAGGTTCCGGATCGGGTGATGGCGCGCATCAAGTGCCTGAGATCGTAGCCGCTGAGTCGGAAATCCTCGGCAAGCTCCCCCAGCAACTCGGGATGGCTGGCGGGGTTGCCGGGCCTGAAGTCGTCCACCGGCTCGACCAGGCCCTTTCCGAAGAAGTTGGCCCACACCCGGTTGACGATGGCCTGGCTGAAGTAGGGGTTCTCCGGCGAGGTCATCCAGTCCGCCAGTTCCTCCCGCGGGTTGGTGGCCGTGGAAGGCGGCGGTGTGCCGTCCAGGAAACTGGGAGTCACTTCCCGCCGGCGGCGGGGGTGAATCACCTTGGGCCCTTCCGGCTGTTCCTCGTTCCCGGAAACGTCATCCATGAAGACCGAGAGGTTGCGGATTCGAGTCAACTGCCCGTAGAAGGCGGTGATTCCCCAGAACTGATCCTGGGTCCAGGTCTCGTAGGGATGGTCGTGGCACTGAGCACAGTCCAGGCGTATGCCCAGGAAGACCCGCACGTCCTCTCCCATCTTCTCGTGGGGACGCATGACTTCCCCGCTGATGGACTTGATGAAATGCCGGGTGGGACCGCCGTTGCCCTGGCCCGCCACCCGTTCCCGGGCCATCTGGTCGTAGGGTTTGTTGCGGGCCAGGCTTTCCCGGATCCAGCTCTTGTAGACGTAGGCATTGCGATAGACCACCCGGAAGAAGTCGGCGAAGCGGAAGGTCCAGTAGTCTACGAATTCCGGCGAGTTCAGCAACCGCTCGATCAGATGCTCCCGCTTGAGAGGATCCCGGTCGGCCAGGAACTCGCGCACGCGCTCGGGGGGCGGCAGGGTACCCGTGAGGTCCAGGCAGACCCGACGCAGGAAGGTGGAATCGCTTGAGAGGCCTGCCGGAACAATGTGCAGGTCTCGCAACCGATCGAAAACGAAGTCATCGATGAAATTGCGTCCGGCCACCTCCGGATAGTCGTCCAACGGTTGTCGAATCACCCCGCAGCGGACTTGAACCAGCTTCCCGGCCGCCCGTACCGTCACTCTGGCCTGTCCCGGCTTGAGGGCCCGCACCACACCCGACGGGGTGACGTCAATGACAGCCGGATCGCTGCTCTCGTAAAGCACCTCGGGACTCAGGTCTTCACCGCGGCCGTCTTCAAAGAAAGCGGTTACCAGCAGTCGCCGCGTAGCTCCGGGCTCCATGATCGCTTCCCGCGGAAAAACCTCCAGGCGTTGGATCCGGGACTCCGACGGGCCGGCCCCGTAGGGAGCCCCCTGGCGAATCCAATCCAGCAGCCTCCGGTAATCGGCCGAGTCCCGCTCGAAGCGCTGTCCTCCCCCATGGGGCATCTCCAGCGCGGGCTTCAGCAGCAATCGGCTCTGTTGCGGCTCTTCCAGGTTGACCCGAGGGTCGAAGGGCTCGGCGGCTTTGGGGGACAATACCTGGTAGACCCCGCCCTTGACGGTCCAGCGGTAGTCCTCCCGGGGATTGATTCCGTGCAGGGACAGCTTGAAACCGCCCCGGCCCTTGACGCCTCCGTGGCACTCGCTGCCGTTGCATCCGTTGCGGGTAAAGACCCCGACCACATCCCGAGCGAAGTCGAAGGGCCTGGCCCGCTCGGCCCCTTCGATGCGAACCGCCGCCTCCAGCCTTTGTCCGGCAACCTCGGCCTGCAAGGTGACCTCCCCCTCCCGGCGAGCCGTCAGCAGCCCCTCGGGTTCGACTTGAGCCAACCGGTCATCCGACAGGCTGAATCGGGCTTCCGGGGTAAGGTCGATTTCGAGCCCCCGGACATCGGTGGCCACCACCAGGAAGGATTGGGACGCCCCTTCCCCCAATAACCGTACCTGAGAGGGGACCAGTCGAATACCCCGCAGACCGTTGCGGGCCACCAATCGGTCGGAGCCTGTCGAGCCGTTGGGGCTCGCTGACGGTTCCGCGGGCGGGGTTTGGCGATCCCCATCCGCATCCAGGTGTCCGGGCACCAGGATCGGCAAGAGGCTCAGCACCAAAACCCTGACAGGTCTCTTCCAATCGGACATCGCCATGAAACACCTCCGGACCGGGGCGGTTCCACCCGCGGACCGCCTGTCGCTCACGAGCCCGGCGCCCGCTCCGGCGAACCGATCACCATGAGCGGAATCTCTCCCACCGGCAGCCGGGCTCCCAACCGGTTGTCGACAGCCGGCCGCGCCCACACCCTGACCCGGGCCGGCAGGTCCGTCAGCGGCGCCTGCTCATCGGCCCGCAACAGGATGACGGCCTTTTCGCTGAACCCCAGGAAGCTCTTGCGGCTTTCGGTGGTGGGCCCGATGGGGCTGGGAGGCTCCACTTCCGTGCCGGTCAAGGGCTCCACCCCCGGCGGCAGACCTTCCAGGCTCAGGGCTACCTGGCCCGAATAACCCTCTTCCAGGCCGGTGGTCACTTTCAGCGTTCTGACCTGGCCCCTCGTGAGATTGATACGATCCCCTTCGAGCTCGAGGTCCCCCACGTGGGGAATGCCGGGGCGAACCAGCACCCGGTAGGCATGGTCCGATCGGCCCTGCTGGGAGGTCAGGTCGCCAACCTGCAGGAGGTAGTCGCCGGCGACGCCGAATTCGGCCACCATCTTGGCCTCCAGAGACTCGAAAAAGGCAAGGGACCCGATGGCGCAGGTTCCGCGGTCAGGAAGATGGAGCTTGAGCAGCTCCACCAGAAAAATGGGGTCCTGGCGGGTCAGCGCGATCTTGCGGTGCTTGTTGTCGAACAACGGGTGGCCGGCGGAATCCAGCACCTTGAGGCTGGGACTGAAGGCCGGAGGCGAGACCCGCGGGGTCTCCACCTCAAAGACCAGCGTCTGCCCGGCCGCAAGTTGGAATCGGAAGAAATCCACGTCTCCAGGAGCTTCGATAC
>JAPPFQ010000516.1 GCA_028875135.1 Acidobacteriota bacterium | reverse complement strand
CTCGGTCCAGTCTACGGCTCCTTCTTCCCACAGGCGATACTCGTAACTGCCGCTGGGGTCGCCGGGGTCGTCCCAGGTGACATCGATTCGGTCCGGAGCCGTGCGAGTCGCGGCCAGGTTCAGGACATAGACATCCGGCAGATCACTCAACTCCGGTGGAACCGGCCCGGTCAAGCGGTTTCCCCGAAAGCTGAACTGCCGCAATCTGGACAGCCGGCCCAACTCCTTCGGGATCTCCCCCGTAAGCTGGTTGTGCTGGAGGTGCAACCTCGACAACCAGGGCAGGCTCCCCAGTTCCGCCGGGATTTCTCCGGTCAGTTGATTGTTGTCGAGGGAAAGCTGAACCAGCGAATGCAGGCGACCCAACTCGGCCGGGATCTTTCCCGTCAGCCGGTTGCCGGAGAGCCGCAACTCCCGAAGCAGGGGCAACTGTGCCAACTCCACCGGGATCTCCCCCGTCAGCTCGTTGTAGTCGAGATGCAGTATGCGCACATAAAACATCCCCTGGGCCAGCTCCGGCGGGACGTTGCCTGTCAGTTGGTTGTGGTTGAGCCGCAACTGAATCAGCCTTCCCAGACCCAGCTCCGGCGGGATGCTTCCGGTAAGCCGGTTGTGGTTGAGGTACAACAACTCCAGCTTGGTTAGCTGACCTAACTCTGGGGGGATCGGCCCCGTCAGCCGGTTGTCGTCCAGGACCAACCATTCCAGAAGAGTCAGTTGCTCCAACTCCGACGGAATCTCTCCCGACAATCGGTTGCGGCTGAGGGACAATTCCAGCAGCTCGGTCAGTTGACCCAATTCTGGCGGGATCGGCCCGGTCAGGTTGTTCTAGGCGAGGTGCAAATAATACAACTTGGTCAGTTGACCCAACTCTGGGGGGATCGGCCCCGTCAACTGGTTGTGACTGAGACGCAATGATTGCAAATTGGGCATTTGTCCCAACCAGGACGGAATTTCTCCCGTCAGCCGATTTCCCGAGAGAGATAGTCTCGTAAGGTTGGTCAGTTGGCTCAACTCCGCCGGGATTTCTCCTCGAAGTTCATTGTTGGCTAGCCACAAGGTGTCCAGTCCCGTCAGTCGTCCCAACTCCGGAGGAATCTTTCCCGTCAACTGGTTGCCGTTAAGGCCCAAAAACCTCAAGTCGGAAAGCTGACTCAATTCCGCCGGAATCTCGCCCGTCAATTGGTTACGATCGAGATACACTTCCCACAGCCCGCTCATTTCGGCCAACCACTGCGGCACCTCTCCAGTTAGCCTGTTGGTGTGGAGCCATAATCTCCTCAGCTGGCTTAACTGACTCAACTCCTCCGGTAGCTCGCCAGATAGCTGGTTGTTCTGGAGAAACAACACCGACAATTCGCCCAGTTGGCCTAACTCCACCGGCAGACTGCCCGTCAACTGGTTGTCGTGGAGCACCATTACTACAAGTTGCCCAAGTTGACCTAACCCGGCCGGAATCTCGCCCGTCAATTGGTTGTAGGCCAGCGCCAATTCCTCCAAGCCGGTCAGTTGGCCGAGTTCCGCCGGCAGTGTTCCCGTGAGTTGCCTTCTGTCGAGACGCAGCCTTGAGACACGGGGAGGCGATCCGGACACGCTGAGCCCCTCCCAACTGCTGATGGCCGCTTCCGCATCCCAGTCCAGGTAAACATTGCCCGCCAATTTGTCGCGAGCTGCCAGAAGGGCCTTGCAGTCCGCGACCAGACCTGGGTTGTTCTCTGGGTCGGGGACGGCGATTCCGTCCTCGCATCCCAGCAGGGGCGAACTGCTGCCCACTAGAATCAGGCCTGCCGTGAAGCCCCAAGCCGCTTTGGCCCGGAAACAAGAAACCCAATCCTTCCAAATCGCTCTACGCGTCATTGTGTATGCCCTTTTAGTATCAACGATAATGAGATTATTCCAGAAAAGTATCTCAAAATAGAGCTTATTGCACAATTCGCAGCGGACACCTCATCTTGCCGGCAAAACTGAGGTTGTGCCCTAACAATATTGGGTGCGACCGGTCGAAAAATGCTGTCCAACCACAAAAAGCACAAAAGTCACCATTTGTTTTTTGTGCCAATTGTGTCCAATTCCGGCAAACGTACCGCTGCCGAATTTTGCAAAAGGCTCAATGCACACTTGTCAATAATGTCCGGGCTCGAGTACCTCTCCGGCAACAGGAAGGCAACAGGAAGGGGAAAAACGGCGCTCAGGCCCAGAGCCTACAGCGTATTCAAGTGAAGCCCGGTGGCCGCGTCCACGAAGACCGTGCGCTTGGCGGAGCCGCGGGTTTCGCCCCAGATTACGCGCCAGACGGGGTGGGTGTATCGGGGGGTGGATTCCAGCAGGAAGTGGATGGGGAGATCGGGGTTCTTCTTGAGAAAGGCCGCGCTCTGTTCCGCAGCCTTCTCGTAGGCCTTGGTCGAGTCGATCTTGAAGAGCGGTAGGATGAAGGGCCGGGCCTGTCCTCGTCCCGACCAGGCTTCCGGTATGCCGGCCCGGACCCCCTTGCGGATGCTGGTGCCGGACTTGACCACCGAGTAGGTGTAGGTGACGGACTTTCGCTTTTGGGGGGACACGAAGGTGGCCTGCCACACGGCGTATCTTCCGGCCTTGGCGGGGACCTCCTTGAGATTGAAGCTCGACAGGCGGAGCGGCAGCGAATCGGCGGACCAGTGCCGGGCCTGAACGTAGAGCCGGTGAAAGGCCGTATGGGCCGCTACCGGCGAGGGAGGCTTCGGCGGTTCGGGATCAGGCTCCGGCTCGGGAGCCGGCGCGCAGGAGACGGCCAGCAGGCCGAACAGCATCACGGCCAGGGCAGGGAGGATCAGGGCGTGGGCTTTTTTGTCGTTCACTGGATTCCGGGGGGCTGAGATGGGAACGGTTGCGCACTCTGTTGGCGCCGTCAAAGCCTACAGCTTACCGAACGACACGCCGGAAAACCAGCTTTCACCTTCGGACTGTCGGCTCAGAAACCGATCCGGATGCGGCCGCTCCACATGCGAGGGTGGCCGAAGTGGGTCCCGCTGAAGGGGTTGCCGAAATTGTAGGCGAATGGCCGGTTGGTCAGGTTGCGGATATCGACCTGGGTCCGGAGGGTGATGCGCCGTTCTGAGAAAAAATCCTTGCCCAGCGAAAAATCGAAGAGGGTTCTGGGCTTGACGCGCGCGCGCTCGAAGTTGACCAGTTCTGACCCCGGCCGCTCCCTCAACTCGTCCAATTCGTCCAGCTCCACCTCCAGGGGCGGCCCGCTTTCGTAGCGCCCCGACAGACCGGCCCAGAAACCGGAGGGATGCTCGTAGATCATCCCGAACCCGCCGGTATTTCTTTGATCGTGGTCGGGATTGAACTTGGTCCCGGGCCCGATCTCGATCACTTCTTCCTCCAGAAACAGGCCTCCATTGATCGGCCCTACCTGAAAGACTCGCGAGTTGGCATAGCTCAGGTATCCGGACCAGCCCCTTCGCTCGGGAAAATCGATGCGGGCCTCCAGTCCCTGGGCCTTTCCTTCAGCCACCGAGTTGGGAAAGATGACGGTTGTGCCCAGAAACACGTTGGGGTCGGCATAGTTTCTCACCAGCCTCCACCAGTAGGCGGCATTGAGTTGAAACCAGTCGCCGAAGGGCTGTCCGAATCCCACCTCGAAGGCATGCTGTCTTTCCGGCGCCACTCGTGCGCCGCCGACGCCCTCGGGGGTCGCAAAGGGAGAGAGACGCCGGGCTTGCTCGGAAGAGGAGAGCAGCAGATTCTCGATCTGAGGCGGCATGAACAGCCGGTTGTAGGAAGCCCGTAGAACCGTCTGGCTGTAAGGCACCAGTAAGGCGGCGCCGGCCCGAGGGCTGACCTGGGTGGCCGAAACCATGACGGCGGTGTGGTCGAAGCGGACGCCGGCGTTGACGGTCAGGTTCCTGCCCAGCGAAAAGGTGTCTTGCAGAAAAACGGAGCCTTGGCCCCGCACCGCCTGCTCCTGGAAGATGAAGGGATTCTCCCGGTCAAACTCGAGCGCCAGGTCGCTCAAGTCCACTTCTTCGCCAAATTCCTCGTCGGTCACGAAAAAGGAAAAGAATTCGCGGGGGGCGACCCGTTGGGCGTCGGCCCCCGCCTTGAGGGTGTGGCCCCCGGCCCAGTGAGTCAGGTTCAGCAGAATCCCCGAGCGCAGGTGACGGCGACGCTGAGAGGCCGAGACCGGCAGGTCGTTGGCGCTCGGGATCAGCTCGGACCGGAAGTAACGGCGATACCCCCCCAGGTTGGTGGTCGTGTAGGGCGACCAGTTTCGCTGCCAGGCAAACGACTGGTGGTTGTCGTCCAGTTGCTGGCGCTGGCGCTGCCCAGCCTGTTCCTGCGCATGGGTGTTGGTGACCCGAAAGCGGCTTCCGTGACCCGACAGGTTCGCGACCAGGATGTCGCGGGCCGAGGGATGCCAGTCGAGGCGGGAATCGAAGCGCTGGGCCCATCCCCGGTTGTTGAAGTTGCCGGGGTCTACCGGATCGAGGTAGCGCCGGCCTGATCCGGCCAGGGAGTGGGCCAGGAAAAAGCCCAGTCGGCTGCCAAGGCCTCCGGCCAGCGTGTAGCCGGCCTGGCCGCTCCGAAAGTTGCCGCCGGCCAAAGTGACCGAACCGCCCAGCGGCCGGTCGATGCCCGACTTGGGGGTGAGGTGGACCACCGCCCCGGAGGCATTTCCGTACTCCACCGGCAAATGGCCGTTGATAACCTGCAGGGACTGGATCATCTCCGTCTGGGGCGAGCCGGCAAACAGGCGGTCGGTGCGGTCGGTCAAGGGGATCCCGTCGATCAGAAACAGGAATCCGTCGTCCACCCCCCTCACGTGCAGCAAGCCGTTGTCCTCGCTGATCCAGCCCGCAACCGTGGCGATCACCTCCTGCAGGCCAGCGGAGGGCTGGGCGCCGGGCTGCCGCTCGATGAAGGATTGGTCCAGGTCGGTTTCCAGGCCTTGCGTGTCGGATTCCACCAGCGCCTCCACCCGGATGGTCTCGGTCGGTGTGGTCAGGCTGAGCGAAGCCTCAACCTGCACGGGGAGGTTGGAGCGGACGCGCACCGGGCCGTTCCAGGGCTGAAATCCGGTGGCCTCGACCCGCAGCAGATAGGGGTCGAAGGGAAGGTTGTTGAAGTGAAAGGCGCCCCCGGGGCCGGTGGAGGTCTGGCGTTGGAACCCGGTGGTGCGGTTGCTGAGCCGGACCATGGCCCCGGAGACGGCTGCTCCGGTCGGGTCGAGGACTGTTCCCCGCACGGTGCCGACCCGGATCTGGGCAGCCAGGGACGGGCCCAGCATGAGGACAGCCAATACTGCTATGGGGGAGATGTTTTTCTGTCGAACCATTGCGAGTTCTCGGTAACCCGGTAACCGCCAACCGGAACCCCTACCCGGACACTTACCATTTTTTGGTCACGCCCACAAAGATATTGCGTCCCATCTCCGGAATTCTCTGGCGGGTGAAGGGATTCAGGGAGTTCAGGTGTTCGAAGTAGAACTTGTCGCCGAGGTTCTCTACACCCGCTTCCAGGGAAAGCCGCTTGGGGAGTTGCATTCCCCCTCGCAGGCTGACGGTGGTGAATCCGGGGGAAGGCGCCTCCAGCCGGGAGGCCGCCACCCGATCCTGAGGCCCGACGTTGCGCATTTCGAATTCTCCAAAGAAGGGAGCCGAGCGGCCCGTGTAACGCAGCCGGGAACGAACTTCAAAGGGCGGTATGCCGAGTACGGGCTCATTGACGCCAATAGCTGCCAGGGATTGCTCGATGTCGTCGGCCAGGGTGTAGGCGCCCTGTATTCCGAACTCCAATCCATCCGTTATGGGGGCGCGCAAGGAAAAGTCCAATCCCCTGAAGTCGGCATGGTCGCCATTGAGATAGCGAAAGACCTGCGGCGGGCTCAGGGGCAGCCGCTTGCGGATGCCGGGAGCCGGAGCCACCGTGATGAAGTCCCGGATTCGACGATAGAATCCTCCGCCTCGCAGGCGCATTCCCGCCCAACGGAGCTCCAGTCCCAGGTCCGCCTGGGTGCCGGATTCCGGTTCAATGCCGGGAGCCCCCATGAATTCGGCCGCCTCCTGAAACTTGGTGCTGGGGAAGCGGTCGGAGTAGCGCTCCAGCACATTGGCTGTGCGAACCACCCGGCCTAGTCCGCCCGATACCGTCACCGCCTCGGTCAGATTTCTGCGGGCGGTGAGGCTCCAGCTCGTGTTGAACTCTTTCCGATTCATGGGTCCCGAGGTGTTGGCCCTGAAGAAATCCGACGGCTGGGCGGCCTCGGCCTGGACGGCGTCGAATCGAAGGGCAGCCGCCATTCCCCAGTTCTCGCCCGACTTGGAGGAAGTGAGGTAGAACCCCTGATCGCGGATACGCGCATCCGGCCAGACATTGTCCCGAAACAGGAGCCGGTCGTTGCTGCGCCGGGAGATGAACCGGGTTGCCTGCTGGGCCAGGTCGTAGA
>JAPPFQ010000148.1 GCA_028875135.1 Acidobacteriota bacterium | reverse complement strand
GGTTCGAGATGACCATGAACGGCCGGATTTTTCTGCTCAAGGGATTCAACATGAGGATGACCGGCGAGTTTTCCGATTATCAGCGCTTCGGAACCAGCGTGCGGATGCTGCCGGCCGATCCTCCGGCCGACGGTAATTCAGTGGAGAGTGGAGAGTGAAGTGTGGAGAGTGGTCAGCCGAAGGTTTCGGGAACAGGCAAGCACCTGATGAACTTATTTGAAGGACTGCGCCGACACCGACAAGATGCCTTGCGTGTCAATTGAATAGCCTTTCAAACTTCAAACTTCACACTTCAAACTTCATTCAGGCGCCGCCGACCCGAACGACGGGGCGGTTCATAAGGGAGGAAACAGGGGTGTTCCAGATCAGGCCCCGGCCGGAATGGGCAGACGGAGTTTTTCCCGGGCCGCATAGACGGTGTATCCCACCACCTCCCGCAGCGAGGCTTGCAGGCGGCGCTTCCAGTTCGATTCGATGGGGCTGTTGGGAACGGGGGATCCGAAGACGATGACCTGGCGGTCCTGGAAGATCTGCTTGATCCGAAAGAGGTGGAAGCCGTCGCTGACCACCACGACCTGCCGGATTCCCTGGCGACGCAAGACCTCCACGATCTGCTGAATGCTGGCCAGCGTGGTCAGCCCTATGGCTTCCATTTCAATGCTGTCCTCGGGGACGCCGTGCTGGATGAGGTAGGCCTTGCCGACCTCGGCCTCGGTAAAGCGAGGGTCCATGCCGTATCCGCCCGTGGTAATGATCCGGTTGGAGAGCTTTCTCTTGAAAAGCGCCACGCCGTGATCCAGTCGCGCCCTGAAGACCGGCGAGGGTCGGCCGTTATACTGGGCGGCGCCGAAGACGATGATGCGGTCGGCGGGCCGGGCGTCGTCGCGGTTGGCCTCGGTCCGGACCAGAGCGTAGATTGCCAGAGCATAGATCAGGATGGCGGCGGGGAGATATCCGGCAAGGACCTTGAACGCGAACCGCTTCCGTCGGGGTTTCATGACTCTATTGGGAGAGGTATTCCGCCAGAACTTCGTTGGGAATAGCCCCTTCCCGAACCACTCGGGCCGGTTTCGAGGTCAGGTCGAGAACGGTTGAAGCAGCCGTTCCCGGAGAGTCGCCGGCGTCTACCACCAACTCGATCTTGCCCCCAAGCTGGCTCAGCACGTCCTCGGCCGTGGAACAGGAGGGATGTCCGGACAGGTTGGCGCTGGTGCCGATGATGGGCAGGCGAACCCTGTCGATGACGCTCCGGGTGAAGGGTTGGTTTGGAATCCGCATGCCCACCGTTCCCGTGCCCCCGGTCACCTTCAGGGGTACCCTTTTGGCTGCCGGAAGGATGAGGGTAAGCGGGCCGGGCCAATAGCGCGCCGCGATTTCGTAGAATACCGGTGGAATATTGTCGCTGATGACTTCGGCCTGATCCACCGAATCGATCAGCACCAGCAGGGCTTTCCAGTCCGGCCTTCCCTTGATCTGAAAGATTCGCTCTACGGCTCGCAGGTTATAGACGTCCGCGGACAGCGCATAGAATGTCTCGGTAGGGAGGGCGATCAGGTTGCCGTCGAGAATGGCTGCCGCGGCAGTCTCGAGCGCGGTCTGGTCCGCGCCTGCTCCGTGAAGTCTGATTCTTTGCGTTAGCATCAAGCTGAAAATAACATAAACACCCGTGTGGGTCAACGCGGCCGGGTGGGCGGATGGGAGGGTGCGGAACGGCCGCAAAGAGCCGGGGGCGGAGAGGCCGGAACTCTCCACCACGGGGGCCCTCGGAACACCTCCTCCACCTGCCACTCCACCGAGTCGCGGCGACGCCTTGGGCACTACCGGTTTCCCCGGCGAGGACCATCGATGACGCCTGAAACCATCACCTCCTCCGCGAATCGAAGGATCCAGCGGTTGAGGGCGCTCCTGCGCCGCTCTCCTCTGGACGGCGCCCTGGCGGTGGTGGAAGGACCCAAGCTGGTGCGCGAAGCCTGCCGCAGTGGTCTCGAGGTCGAGGAGATCCTGGTGGCCTCCAGCAAGCTGGCTGCCTTCAGGAAAGAGGACTGGTCCGAAACGGCAGGGGCCGAGCTCTGCGGGGTCTCGGAAAGACTGTTTCACTCCTTGTCCGATACCGTGACCAGCCAGGGGATCCTGGCCGTGGTGCGCATCCCCGCAGCTCCCCTGGATTCACTGTTGGCCGGCGAGCCGTTGCTGTTGGTGGCCCACCAGGTGCAGGACCCGGGCAACCTGGGAACACTGGCCCGCTCGGCGGAGGCCTTCGGGGCCACCGCGCTATTGCTCACCGCCCGCACCGTCAGTCCTCTCAATCCGAAGGCCGTTCGAGCTTCCTCCGGATCCCTCTTCCGTCTTCCCGTTGCCGGCCCGCTCGCCCCTGGATCGCTGGCTCAACGACTGCGCCGGAGCCGGATCCGCCTGATGGCGGTCGTGCCGGACGGGACAACCGACTTCCGGCAGGCCGACTACCGGGGCGGCCTGGCCCTGGTGGTCGGGAGCGAGGGTGGGGGAATCCCGTCGGGCTTGGGCGCCTTCGATGAGGAGATCCGCGTGCCCATGGCCAAAGGGGTCGATTCGCTCAATGTGGCGGCTGCAGCCGCCATCGTCTTGTGCGAAGCCGCCAGGCAGAGAGACCGCCGCGAAGAGGTCCCGCAACTTGCCCAATCGACAGGTTCGGGGCAGCCGTTGTAGCATGAGCACGATGAATCTCTTTCCCGAATTTGCCTCTCCCCGGCAGGCTCCGGCAGGGGAGGGGGCCCCTCTGGCCGACCGGATGCGGCCCACCCGGCTGGAGGGCTTCGTGGGCCAGCAACACCTGGTCGGTCCCGGCAAGCCGGTGCGCCTGCTCCTGGAAAAGGATCGCATCGGTTCCCTGATTCTCTGGGGCCCTCCGGGCACCGGCAAGACCACCTTGGCCCGCATCATCGCCCACGGAACACGGATGGACTTCGTCCCCTTCAGCGCGGTCCTTTCGGGAATCAAGGAGATCCGCTCGGTGATGCAGGAGGCGGAGCGGAACCGGCGTTCCGGACGGCGGACCCTGCTGTTTATCGACGAGATTCACCGGTTCAACAAGGCCCAGCAGGATGCTTTCCTGCCCTTTGTCGAAACCGGCGCCATTGTCCTGATCGGCGCCACCACCGAGAATCCTTCCTTCGAGGTGAATCCCGCCCTGCTCTCCCGTTGCAAGGTCTACCAGCTGGAACCGCTGTCGTCCGAGGAGGTGGTTCAACTACTCCGGCGGTCTCTGACGGACCGGGAGCGAGGAATGGGGACCGATCCGATCGAGATCGAGGACGTCCACCTTGCCATCATCGCAGAATTCGCCAATGGAGACGCCCGGGTGGCCTACAACACCCTGGAGACTGCCGTCCAGATGGCTCCAGCCGAGGACACCGGCCGGAAAAGGATCAGCGAGCAACTGGTCAGAGACGCGATGCAGCGGCGGGTGCTTCTCTACGACAAGGCCGGCGAGGAACACTACAATCTCATCTCGGCGCTGCACAAATCGCTTCGCAACAGCGACCCGGACGCCGCGATCTACTGGCTGGCCCGCATGCTGGAAGCGGGAGAGGACCCGCTCTATGTCGCCAGGCGGCTGGTGCGCTTTGCCTCCGAGGACGTGGGCATGGCGGATCCTCACGCCCTGACCGTGGCCGTGCAGGCCAAGGAAGCTTTCCACTTCATCGGTCTTCCGGAGGGGACCCTGGCCCTGGCCCAGGCAGCGGTCTACCTGGCCACCGCTCCCAAGTCCAACGCTCTGGACAAGGCTTATGCCGCGGCCGTCGCGGACGTGAAGCACACCGTTGCCGAGCCGGTGCCCCTGCACCTGCGCAATGCCCCCACCCGGCTCATGAAGACTCTGGGCTACGGCAAGGGCTACCAGTACGCCCACGATTTTACCGATCGCCTGACCGCCATGAGCTGCCTTCCGGAATCGCTGAAGGATCGAAGATACTTCCGGCCTTCGGGGGAGGGGTTCGAGGAGGTCATCCGGCAGCGGCTGAGAACCTGGCGGGAGAAGATCGCCAGGCTCCGCCGGCCGGGAAATGAGGAGAGCTGAAGTTCGGGTTGAAGTGGATCGGGGGGAACGGGATTGTTGAATGGCTGTTGTGTACTGGAAATTCTCCCAAAGATTACTGGTCTTTCACAAAAGTCGAAAACAAGACACGTGATGCGGTAAAATTCTTCCGCGCTGCGGTTCAAAGACCAGGAGCAGAGTTTCTCAGGCGACTGGAAGATCGTGTGTTCTCCCTCTGGAAAACCTAGAGACCGCAGCCAACCATTCGCATCATATGTGCGGGGGTGCGGCAAGTGGATGCGGCGGAATTGGTTCCCGGTTCGGAGTGTCGCCGACGCTCGCGGATAGCCCCAGCCTGGAAAGAAAAGGATAGCCCGCGATGGCACAGAAACGCTTCGATTCAGTCAGCGCAGTGAATACCTGGAGCGGCAGATCGGAATCCCGGTCGGGCGACCGCGATCTCCTCCCGCGAATCTTCGGGGAAGACACCTTCGGAGTGAAGGAGATGCGCGCGCGGCTGCCGGACAACGTCTTTAAACAGCTCTTCAGGACCATCGAGCACGCGGAAAAGCTCGACATGAAGAGTGCCGACACGATCGCCGCCGCCATGAAGGACTGGGCGCTCTCGCGAGGCGCCACCCACTACACACATTGGTTTCAGCCGCTTACGGGGAGCACCGCCGAGAAGCACGACTCCTTTCTGAAGGTCGATCGCGACGGGCGTGCCATCACCGATTTCGGGGGCGACGAGCTCGTTCAGGGCGAGCCCGACGCGTCTTCGTTTCCCTCCGGCGGGCTCCGCGCCACCTTCGAGGCCCGCGGCTACACGGCTTGGGATCCGACCTCGCCGGCCTTCATTCTGGGCGGCGAGTCGGCTACCTACCTCTGCATTCCCACTGCCTTCTCCAGTTGGGCGGGTGAGAGTCTCGATGCCAAGATTCCCCTGCTGCGGTCGATGGACGCGCTTGACAGGGTCACGCGCCGCGCGCTCAAGATCTTCGGCGTGGAGGCCGGACGGGTCACGGCCAGCCTGGGTCCCGAGCAGGAATTCTTCCTGGTGGACCGCGAGTTCTACTACCGCCGCCCGGACCTGATGACTTGCGGCCGCAGCCTCTTCGGGGCCAAGCCGCCGAGGGGACAGGAGCTCGACGACCACTACTTCGGTTCAATCCACGATCGGGTGATGGCCTACATCCAGTCCGTCGAGATGGACCTTTACCGGCTGGGTGTTCCGATGAAGACGCGCCACAACGAGGTGGCGCCGGGGCAGTACGAGGTGGCGCCGGTCTATGAAAACGCCAACGTGGCCTCCGACCATCAACAGCTCATGATGCGGATCCTGGAGCGGAACGCACGCGACTATGGCCTGGTGTGCCTGCTGCACGAAAAGCCCTTCCAGGGAATCAACGGGAGCGGCAAGCACCTCAACTGGTCCTTCGGGACTGCGGACCGGAACCTGATGGACCCGGGGGACACTCCCCACGACAACCTGATGTTCCTCTTCTTCTGCACTGCGGTCATGAGCGCGGTGGAGAAGCACCAGGATCTGCTGCTGGCCTGCGTATCGAGCGCGGGGAACGACCACCGCCTGGGCGCCAACGAAGCCCCGCCCTCGATCATTTCGGTCTTCCTGGGCGACCAGTTGCAGGACATCTTCCAGCAGATCGAGGAGTCGGGCTCGGCGGAGGAGACGGAACGGAAAGACCTCCTCGCCCTGGGCGTCTCGGTGCTGCCCGACCTGCCGCGCCACTTCGGCGACCGCAACCGCACCTCGCCCTTCGCCTTCACCGGAAACAAGTTCGAGTTCCGCGCGGTGGGTTCGTCGGCGAGCATTTCGCTGCCGGCGACGGTACTCAACACGATCGTGGCCGAGTCTATCGACCTCTGGGCCGACGTGCTGGAAGCGGTGGTCGAGGCCGGGGCGTCCGTCGAGACCGCCCTATGGAAGCTGCTCTCCAACGAGATCCCGTCCTTCAAGCGGATCATCTTCAACGGCGACAACTACGCTCCCGAGTGGGTGGAGGAGGCCGAGAGGCGCGGACTGCTCAATACGGGAAATACGGTGCAGGCGCTTCCCGCGCTCGGTTCGCCCAAGAACGAGCATCTCTTCGACAAGTATGGGGTCATGACTCCCCGAGAGCTCGAGGCCCGGCTGGAGGTGCTGACTGAGCAGTATTTCATCAAGATCAACATCGAGGGCGAGACGGCCGCCCACATGGCGCGCTGCATGATCCTGCCGGCGGCGGTCACCTACCTGAACCAGTTGGTCTCGGCCCGGGGCGGAACGCAGGCGGCGAAGGTTGGAACGGGTGGCCTCGACAAGAACATCGAGCGCGTTTCGGGTCTCATCGACGAACTGACGAAGGCGCTGGACGGGCTCGACGCTCAGAACGAGGAACTCGGGGGCGACGAGGTGTCGTCGAAGGTGGTCCACATGCGCAACAACGTGATCCCGGCG
>JAPPFQ010000396.1 GCA_028875135.1 Acidobacteriota bacterium | reverse complement strand
CATTTCTCACCCAAGCCGTCTCAGGTTCCGGCCCGGCACCCGATTTCAGTCAGGCAACCCACCAGCTCGTCGATCTGAGCCGCCGAGTGGCTGGCCGTCACCGTAATCCGCAACCGACTGGTGCCCGGCGGCACGGAAGGGGGCCGGATGGCCGCCGCCAGGAACCCCCGGTCCAGGAGCAGTCGGCTCACCTGCAGCGCACGTTCCTCCGATCCCAGCAGCACCGGGAAGATGGAGGTCTGCCCTTGGCCGGAGCCAAGACCGTGCCGCGCCAGTCGAGAGCGCATCAGGCGCATATTGCTCCGCAGCCTTTCCCGGACCTCCGATGGAGGGCGAATCAGCTTCAGGCCGGCCAGGGCGGCTCCGAGGACGGCCGGCGGCAGGGCTGTCGCAAAGATAAAGGGCCGGCACTTGTTGATCAGGTAGTCCCGCATGGAGGCCGAGCAGGCCACAAACCCGCCGAAGGATCCCAGGGCCTTGCTCAGGGTGCCCATCAGCAGCTCGATTTCCTGGGGACGGGCCGCCCCTCTTTCCTGGAAATGCTCCACCAGGCCGCCTCCCCGGGATCCCAACACCCCGGTGGCATGAGCCTCGTCCAGCATCAGCCGGCAGTCGAAGCGCCGGCACAGGCTGATCAGACCGGGCAGATCGGCCACATCGCCCTCCATGCTGAAGACCGAATCGGACACCACCAGCCGGCGCCCGGGGCCGCTACAGTCCTTCAGCAGTTCCTCCAGGTGACCCAGGTCGTTGTGCCTGAAGACGACGGTGGCGGCGCGGCTGAGGCGGCAGCCGTCCACGATGGAACCGTGATTGAGCGCGTCGCTGAAGATGCGGTCTCCGGGGCCCACCAGGCTGGAGAGCAGACCCAGGTTGGCGCTGAAGCCGGAAGCAAAGGTCAAGGCCGCCTCCTTGCCCTTCAGGTCGGCCAATGCCTCCTCCAACTCTTCATTCAGATCCGAATTGCCGCAGATGAGCCTGGAACTGCTTGCCGAGGCGCCCGCCCTGGCAATGGCCCGGGTGGAGCCTTCCCTGACCGCGGGGTGCTGTGACAAGCCCAGGTAGTCGTTGCTGGAAAAGTTGACCAGGCGACGGCCCTGATATTCGACCAGCGGACTCTCTCGAGCCAGGATTGTCCTGAGCGAGCGGCGTCGGTCCAGAGACTCCAGCCGGCTCAGCTCCCCTTCCACAAACTGGTTCCAGTCCTGGCTCATTGCAACACGGCTTCGGGACCGGCGATCACGGTGGCCGCACGGTCGAGCAGCAACCGGGTTCTGGAGACATCGATCACCTGATCCACAGTCACTCCATGGACCCGGTCCAGCCAGTCGCTCAGGGCGTCGTCACCGGGAGCGAACCACTCGGCCTGTGTCAGGGCCGCCGTCAGACCGCTGTTGGAGGAGAGGCTGACCATCATCCGATTGAGCAGAAAATTCTTGGCCGCCGTCACCTCTGCCCGGGTCACCTCCCGATCCTGCAGGTCGGCCATTTGCTCGCGAAGGTAGGAAACCACGCTCTCCAACTCTCCCGGATTCACGCCCAGCCGGATCATGAAGACTCCGCCCTCCAGGGTGGCTCCGCCAGCGCTAAAGGGGTAGGAAGCCGGTCCTTCGGGGCCGGCGGTAGCGCTTCCCAGTCGGGCTTCCTGCCCCAGAATTTGCGAGAGCACCAGCATTGGAAAATAGTCGGGGTGCCGGCGGGAAAGCCCGGGCAGCCCGTAGACGAGGGTGCCGTAGGAACTCCCCCGCAATCGAATGAGGTGCCGCCCGGTTCCCAGACCCGGAGCGACGGCCTCGACCGGTGGAGACTCGGGAGCCTCCGACGCCTGCCAGTCTCCAAAATGGTCCTCAATGGCAGACAGCACCTCCTCGACCCCCCGGTCGCTGACCACCGACAGGATCAGCCGATTCGGCCGGTAGGACCTCTGCTGGAATCCCTCCACGTCAGAGGGCTGCAACACCTCGACCGTCTCCGGACTGCCCTTGAGATTTCGCCCGAACGGATGACCGTAGGGATGAATCCTTCGTCGAAACGCCTGCTCGGCCGTGTGGGCCCCGCTGTCGGCTTCCAGGCGAAGCTCGTTGAGGAGCACTCCCTTCTCTCGACGGAAATCGGTCTCTGAAAAATCGGGGTTTCGAACCATTCGGGACGAGGAGGCCAGTGCCCCGGCGAGATCCTCGCCTCTTCCCTGAAGGTGTAGCGCCGTCGCCAGATAGTTTGTCTCAATACCGACGGAGACCCCCGATGATTCCATGGATTCCGCCGGGGACGGGGTTTCGCCGGAACCGCCCGGCAGCAATTGCCCGCTGAGATGTGCCAGCCCCGCCCTGTCGTCGCCGTCTCTCGCCGCACCCGCCCTGAGGGTCAAGCGCAGGCTGAAGCCTTCCCGGGACGGGTGACTTGCGATCCAGACCACCATACCATTGCCCAGCACCTGGCGCCTGGTGGTCCAGGAGGCCGGCAGGGGTTGATGCAGCCGGCTCGACGACATCAAGGGCCTCGGCTCCGCGGACAGGGAGGTTCGACTCACCACCGCTGCCCCACCGGCAAGACGGCCGGCCACTTGCGCCACGGGAAACATCGCGCCGTGGCCGGGCGGACCCCAAGCGGGCCGGGACGGAGGCAAGGTCGTCGAGACCCCTTGGGGAGTGTGCTCCCCGGGAATGAAATCGGCGGCGCCGGAGGCCAGCTTTTCAACCCCAATGACCGGGGTTTCGGGCCGCGGAACGAACCAGCCGACCGTGCGGCCCTTTTTGGAAAAAATTCGTCGCGCCACCCGCTGCAAGTCGGCCCTGGAAACCCCGTCAATCGTCTCCTCCATGCGCTGCAGTATCTGGAAGCTGGCGATGGATTCAAAGGTGCCCAGTTGATGGGCCAGCTTGCCGGAGGAATTCCGGTCCAGAAGAAATCTCGTCTTGATCTGCCTCCGGGCCCGATCCAGGTCGCCATCGGAAATCTGTCCGTCCCTGAGACGCTCCAACTCGTGGTCCAGCATTTCCTCGGCCAGCTCGAAATGGGAGCCGTCGGGAAGCGTCACCAACAGCTTGTAGAGGTAGGGGTGACGAGTGGCATGGAGGCTGGAGTGGACATGGGTGGCGATTTCGGAATCGACCAGGGCCCGGTACAGACGCGAGGATCCGGCAGCACTTTCCTGCAGGGGTTCCAGACCAACGCTGCGGCCCTTGGCGCGACACAGAATGGCGTCCAGGACCCACAGCCCGTACAGATCGCTCTGGTGGATGCCGGGGGCCCGAAAAGCCATCTGCAAGTAGGGGACACTGCCCGGCCCGGTCAGGCGCAGCCGTCGTTCTCCCCGCTGCTCCGGCTCCGACAGCGGCACCCGGGGCGGGGCCGGACCCCGAGGAATGACACCGAACCGGCGGCGGACCGTTCGCATGGCCCGGTCCGCATCAAGATCGCCGACCAGAACCAGAATGGCGTTGGCGGGCGTATAGTAGCGGCGGTAGTGGTCCCAAAGCCGGCTGCCCTTCATCCGCTCCACGTCCGGGACCCATCCCCCGGCAGGCCAGCGGTAGGGGTGCCGCTTCAGGGCGGTCGTGGCTACCTCCCAGTCCAGGGCCAGGCGGGAATCGTCTTCTCGTCGCAACAGCTCGGCGATGACCAGACCCCGTTCCTGCTCGATACGGCCGGGCTCAAAGCGTTCATGCCGCAGGGGCCGGGCTGCCAGCTTGAGCAGGTCGTCCAGGTTGCTCTTCACCACCGAAGCAAAGTAGGCAGTCTGGTCCAGGAAGGTGTAACCCTGCAGCAGGCCGGCGGCGTGGCGGGCAATCCAGGGACGGTCGTCTGCGGCCCGCGGCTTTCCGGAGCTGAGAGCCAGGTGTTCGACGAAATGGGAAATGCCGGACGTTCCCAGCCCGGAATCGTGTGAACCCACCCGCAACCAGAGTCCCACCGAGACCACCGGAGAGGAATGATCTTCCTTGAGCAGGACCTTCAGGCCGTTATCGAGATGGGTCTCCACCACCCCGATGACCGGCGACCCGGTCTGCTTGGAAGGGGTTGTTTCGGATGCTGGATCCTGGGCCCGGGCAGCCCCCGCCAACCCAATAGTTCCCAGGAGCAGCCATGTCCCCCAAAGGCATGGCAACGGGCCGGAGGCAAGGCTTGCCCGAAACCCCGCGGCGCCGGCCGGCGCCTTGGCAGCCAACCCCGGGCCAGTATCGGGCAACCGGGCCCGGCCCTGAGTCGCGCCGGCCTGCCGGATCGGGTTGCCGCTTTCAGGATCCGGTGCGCCGGGTTCGGGCGAGCCGCTTCTGGCTCCGAAGGGCCCGCCTGTAGGCGCCCACTGCACGTAGATGCTGCGAAAGAGTCTCTGAAAAGACATGTCCCCCCTGGTTGTCGCTGACGAAGTAGAGATAGTCGGTTGTTGCCGGACGGATCGCGGCCTGGAGCGATTTCAGCCCCGGATTGGCTATGGGGCCGGGAGGCAATCCGGCAATGGTGTAGGTGTTGTAGGGCGAACTGAAATCCAGGTCGGACTGGTAGATCTTGCCTCGAAACCGGCCGTTCAGCTTGGCGGCATAGATGACCGTGGGATCGCACTGAAGCGGAATTCCCCGGCCCAGTCGGTTGTGAAAAACGGAAGATACCAGGGACCGCTCCGACTCCATTCCCGTTTCGGTCTCGATCAGCGAGGCCAGGGTCACCACTTGTTGCAGGGTCAACCCACTGGAGTCCATTTCGGGCAGAATGTGAGTCTCAGCCACCTGACGAAATCGTTGAACCATCTGACGGATCAGATCCCGGGCCGTCGTTTGCCGGTTCCAGCGATAGGTGTCCGGAAACAGGAATCCTTCCAGATTGCCGGCGTTGGGAGCCAGATCGGAAATCAGCTCCACCTCTTCAAGCATTCGGCCGAAGTCCTCGGGCGGAGTCGGGCCGCCCCCTCTGAACAATTCCGGAATCTCAAATAGAGACGTACCTTCCGGAATGGTGAGCTCGCGATAGTGGATCAACCCCTGATTCAAGCGCTCGGCCACCTGAGGAATGGTCAGCGGCTCCCGGAAAAGGTATTCCCCGGCCTGGAGGGGCTTCGACCATTTCAGGGTCTTGACGTAGGCCAGGAACAGGTAGTGATGGCTGATGATGCCTTCCGCTTCCAGTTGCCGGGCGATGGCCGGGGACGGCGTGCCGGGTGCGATCCACAATAGCTTCTCCGGCTCGGAGTAGTTCTTGAGCGGATGGATCCAGGCCGTGACCAGGGCACCGGCCCCCGCTCCCACAAGCAGCAGCCCCACTCCCGCCAGGCACATCAAAATCGCAAATCGTCTGCTGATTGCCATAGATTCGGCCGGTTGAGTCAGAACTGCCGATTCCAAGAATCCAAGCAGCTCTAGTCGTCATTCATCATTCATCATTCAGAAAAGTTCCGAGAATCCAGATAGCTCTGAAGCATGATCGCGGCCGCCATCCGGTCGATGGCTCCGCGCCGCTTTTTGCGCCTCACACCGGCTTCAATCAGGGTCTTCTCCGCCGAGAGCGAGGTGAAACGCTCGTCCCACAAGACCACAGGCAGTCCGGTGACCTCTTTCAGCCGGTCGGCAAAGTCCCGGCTACGCTCCGCCTGCCTTCCCGCCGAACCGTCCAGATTCAGCGGATTTCCGACCACGAAGCGTTCCACCTGGTGCTCCGCGGCCATCTCGGCCAGGCAGGCCAGGTCGCGGTCCCGACCGGACCGCTCCAGGGTGGCGTGGCCTTGAGCGATCAGACCGGTCTGGTCACTGAGCGCGATCCCTATCCGGACCTCCCCCACATCCAAACCCATGCTCCGCATCAACCGTTACCCTTTCGAATCTGACCCGGCCCTCATTATATACCGGTCCCTGTACGCCTCCGCCGCCGCGACAAACGCGTTTAAGCGGCCTCCCGTCCCCCCACGACAGTGCGGCTCATACGAGAGTGAAACAACGGATCTTCATGGCCTGTTGGGAGTAGGACCAAGTCCGGTCGAACCGGTTTCGCGACACCCGGCGCCGGACGTTGTTTCAGGTAAGTGCCGCCCCCGCCCTGTCGGGCGGATCTGACATGTCTCGCCCCCCGACTGAACCCGCGCCGCCCGTCTTCCGGCATTTCACCATGTAGCCGGTCCCCATATCCCCACTCAGAAAGGGATGTTGCATCAGCAGGAAAGGCCGCCACAACCGCTCCTTGAGCAGCCACTTCGCCAGCCGGGAAAAACGCCGGGCGCCGCTCCCGGAGGTTCGCCCAAAATCCTTCATTGAATCGCCGGCAGTTTGAGAAAGAGAACCCTCGGACCCGCTCGCGCCGGGAGTCTCGCCAGGTTCCGGGAACAGGAGCGAGGAGAGCGGGTAGGTCCAGTTCAATACCGGGAATCCATAGCAGCAAAATGCCTCCACCGCCAAACCGGACTGGGCAAGCTTTCGGATCAACTCCGCCTTCTCGTATCTTCGGGCGTGGCCGGCTCGCGTGTCGTTGGAGGTCCAGCGTCGCTGGTGAGCCGGCACGGAAAACAACAG
>JAPPFQ010000111.1 GCA_028875135.1 Acidobacteriota bacterium | reverse complement strand
GCATTTTCTGGACCTGGAAAGAGAAGCCTTTCTGAGCGTCTGTGGAGAACGCAAGTCGCAGGACCGGATCCAACACATGCTGGAGCGAGGCAAGCCGCTCAGAAACTGATCGGAGCCACTGAGAGCAGAACCATGCAAGAGGCTGTAATCGTCAGCGCCGTCAGGACTCCCGTCGGGAAAGCCGGAAAGGGCGCCCTGAGACACACCCGACCCGACGACCTGGCTGCCGCGGCCATCTCGGAAGCCGTACGGCGCGCTCCCGGACTGAAGACCGGCGAAATCGAAGACGTCATCATGGGGTGCGCCATGCCCGAGGCGGAGCAGGGAATGAACGTGGCCCGAATCGCCGCACTGAGGGCCGGTCTGCCGGTCGATGTCCCGGCCGTCACCGTCAACCGCTTCTGCGCTTCGGGCCTCCAGTCGATCGCCTTCGCCGCCGAGAGAATCGGCTGCGGCTCGGCCGAGGTCATCCTCGCCGGAGGAACGGAAAGCATGAGCCTGATCCCCATGGC
The DNA here is from genome assembly GCA_028875135.1 of Acidobacteriota bacterium. GTDB lineage: Bacteria > Acidobacteriota > Terriglobia > Versatilivoradales > Versatilivoraceae > Versatilivorator. The sequence goes on along the minus strand of JAPPFQ010000111.1, from coordinate 6,028 downwards.
CGGGCGCCATTTCTCGCCCAACCCCGAGTTGGTGGATACCTATCCGGACGTCTACCTCAACATGGGATTGACGGCCGAAAACCTGGCCCGCAAGTACGGCATCTCCCGCCAAAAGCAGGACCAGTTTGCCCTCCAAAGCCACCGTAAAGCGCTCCAGGCCATGCAGGACGGACGCTTTCAGGCCGAGATCGTTCCCTTGGAGCTGCCGCTGGATGCCCTTGGCCGAGCCGCGACCGATCCTCCAGCCAGCCGAGGAAACGGACAGGCGGAGCAGGAAACGTTCCGCACCCGATTCGATCAGGACGAGGGTCCACGCAAGGACACCAACCTGCAAGCCCTGGCTCAACTGAAGCCCTCCTTCCATGCCAGGGGCTCCGTGACTGCCGGCAACTCCTCGCCCCTGAGTGACGGCGCTGCCGCGGTGGTGCTGGCCTCCCGGGAAAGGGCCAGGGATCGGGGGTGGAAGATCCTGGGACGGTTCGTCTCCTACGCTACCGCCGGAGTAGCTCCCGAGGAGATGGGACTCGGCCCCGTCCGGGCCATTCCCAAGGCTCTGAAGCAGGCGGGGCTCGACCTCCGGAACATCGGTCTGATCGAATTGAATGAAGCCTTTGCAGCTCAAGCGCTGGCGGTCATCAGCCAAGCCGGCCTGGACCCCGACCGGGTCAACGTCAACGGAGGCGCGATCGCCCTGGGCCATCCCCTGGGCTGCACCGGCGCCAAGCTGACGGCAGCCCTGCTCGGCGAGATGCGGCGGCGGAATGTCCAGTACGGAATGGTCACCCTGTGCGTCGGCGGCGGCATGGGCGCCGCGGGAATCCTGGAGCTGGTCGATTGACCGGCGCCGAACGCAATTCTGCTACTTGCTTCCCCTACACCAACTCGATGTTGACGCGGCGTCCGACGATGGTGGCAGCTCGTTGAAGGCTGCCAAGCGTAATGTCGCTTTTCGGATTGAGCAAGCGGTCCACCTGGGTTCGGCTCGTCTTCAGCAGCTTCGCCATCTTGTTCTTGGAAATTTTCTTCTTCTTCATGGCTTCTGCAAGCTGCCATGCGACGACTTCCTTGATGGCCTGCGCCTGCGCTTCCTCGAAGATACCTTCCTCCTGGAGAAAAGCATCGATGCCGGATCCCATATGCCGCTTGCTCATCGTTCCAGTTCCTTTCGACGCTTTCGCGCCATTGCCAAATCCGAATCCGGCGTTACCCGATTTTTCTTGATAAACCCGTGCAACACCACCAGGTGCTTGCGGTAGAGACAAAGAAGCACGCGCGCTGTCCGTTTCGTTGGCAGGTCTGTCCGGATTTCCCAGAGGCCGTCTCCCATAGGGCGGCACAACGGCATGCCTGCCGGCCAGTGCCATTGTGCCCGCAGCAGGTCTTTCCCTATCTCGTGACGCTCGACCTCATCCAACCCTTTCAGCCACTGCCGAACAGGTTCGTTCCCCGATCGCGTGCGGTAGAAGACCAGCGGGATTTTCTGTGGCTTCGGATCATCGGACATCCTGAACCTTTCAATGTACAGTGAACCATATAAAGTGCATACCTGCAAGTCTTGTCGGCTGCGGAATTTTGTAAAAGGCCCCGAGGAGAAAAATTCGTTTTGTGACTTTTGTGCTTTTTGTGGTGAACCCGCATTTCTTACCAGGTCGCACCTGACTCGGTAGCGTGGGATAGTCCTGCGATCATTCCCTCCCAATTTGACCCCACCGAAGGCAATGTGCTAGGGTGCCGTCTCCATTCAGTGATTCCTTTGCTATCAAGGAGATACAACTTCCATGTCTAATGTTATCCCGTGCGACATCAAAGATCCCTCCCTGGCCTCGACCGGCCGGAAGCGGATCGATTGGGCCGGCCGCTCCATGCCGGTGGTCCGGCAGATTCGCCGGCGCTTTCTCGAAGAACAACCGCTCAAGGGCATTCGCATCTCGGCCTGCCTGCACGTCACAACCGAGACCGCCAACCTGGTCATTGCCTTGCGGGACGGTGGAGCCGATGTGACCCTGTGCGCCTCGAATCCGCTGAGCACCCAGGACGACGTGGCCGCCTCCCTGGTCGAAGACCACGGGATATCGGTCTACGCCATCAAGGGCGAGGACAACCCGACCTACTATTCCCATATCACCGCCGCCCTGGATCGGCAGCCCCGGATCACCATGGACGACGGCGCCGACCTGGTCTCCACCATTCACGCGGACCGCCGGGAGCTCCTGCAAGAGATCATCGGAGGTACCGAGGAGACCACCACGGGGGTCATTCGATTGCGCAGCATGGCCAACGACGGCGTCCTGGAGTTTCCCATCGTCTCGGTGAACGACGCCGACACCAAGCATCTCTTCGACAATCGCTACGGCACCGGCCAGTCCACCCTGGATGGGATTATTCGCGCCACCAACCTGCTGCTGGCGGGACTCAACGTGGTGGTGGCCGGGTATGGATGGTGCGGAAGAGGGGTGGCCAGTCGGGCCAGGGGACTGGGGGCCCAGGTGATCGTGACCGAAGTCGATCCCACCCGGGCCCTGGAAGCGGTCATGGACGGCTTTCAGGTGATGCCCATGCTGGAGGCGGCGGAGATCGGCGACATCTTCGTCACGGTTACAGGAAACAAGACGGTCATCGCGGGGTCCCACTTCCAGAAGATGAAGGACGGGGCCGTGGTCTGCAACTCGGGTCACTTCAATGTCGAGATCGACATCCCGGCCCTGGAATCTCTCAGCAGCGGCAGGGAAACCGCCCGCGATTTCGTGGAACAGTACAATCTGAAGGACGGTCGCAAGATCTTTCTACTGGGGGAGGGACGCTTGATAAACCTCTCCAGCGCCGAAGGCCACCCGGCTTCGGTGATGGACATGAGTTTCGCCAATCAAGCGCTGTCGGCGGAATACCTGACCAACAACTACAGGAACCTTCCCAAGGACGTGGTTCCGGTTCCTCCCGAAATCGATCGGGAAATCGCGCGGCTCAAGCTTCAATCCATGGGCTGCCGCATCGACGATCTCAGTGCGGAACAGGAGAAGTATCTCGCCTCCTGGTCGGAGGGGACATAGCCCCTACCGAATTGTATTTGCCATCTGCGCTGATCACCTGGCTCTCATGATTCTCTGGCTGCTCGGGTGAGGGCACGCAGGATTTCGTCGAGGACCGAATCCAATCTGGGGCCCAGATCTTCGGCTAAAAACCTCAACACAACATATCCATGCTCCTGCAACAGGGCATCCTTGCGACGGTCTCGCCGGTACGCTTCACGGTCTGCCAAGTGTTGCGATCCATCCAGTTCCAGCACCACTCGTGACACCGGGTCGAGAAAGTCGACTTCCATGTGGCCTTCCTGACAAAACGGAATCGGCAAATGCGCGTTCAATCGGAAACGATCTCTGGTTTCGGGCAGGCTTTGCAGGCGCCGGAACAGGAAGGCCTCGCTGGCGCTGCGCGCGCGTGGGGTGTCTGACTCGGTCGAGGGCAACGGACCGGTGATGGTGCTGAAGAGTTCGGCGAGGGGTTCGTCAACTCCATCGCGGAGCAGACGCCGCACGCTTGCCGCGTACCGGTGCTTCCAACGTCCATCGGCGGGAAGCTGGACGCCGGCAGGCCAGCCAGGAGCAGCACTGGCAGGCAGCGAAATGGAATAGCCGGCCGCCTCATAGGCGCGACATCGCCGGTCGAACATGCGCGACAGCATCGGAACATCGAGATCAGCGTAGTCGTAAACGCGGACCTCACGCTTGTGTTCGTGAAGACGATGCAGACGTCCTACGTACTGGGAGATGGTTCCGCGCCAGGACACGGGCATGGTCAGGAACAAGCTATCGAGCCGTGGGTTGTCGAATCCCTCTCCAATGAACCGGCCCGTGGCCAGCAACACCCGCCCCGGGACAGACTCGGCAGCCCGAGCCAGAGCGGATTTGAGTGCCCGGCTTCCCATCCCACCTTGCAGGCATACAATGTCGAGACCCTTGGCCTGGAGCCCTCCGGCAAGGGCCTCCAAGTGGTCGATTCGTTCCGTCAAAACCAGTGGCGCACGGCCGTTTTGGACGTTCTGGGCGACATCGGAGCAGATCGCCTGATTCCGACCATTGTCCCCTATCAACTGATCGCAAACCCGCTGGAACTCAATGCGCGGGTCGCCCTCCGGCTCGCCCTGCATTCGGAAGCACGTCGGTCGGGCCAGCACCTCGTGGGAAAAGGGCCGTTTTGCAGCTTGGCGTTTGGCATCGACGCGGTGCCGTACGGGACCACACTGCATGAACACAATCGGCTGGTGGCCATCCTTTCGCACCATGGTTGCCGAGAGTCCAGTGAGATACTTGGCTTTTGCGCGGCTGACCGCCAGTTCAAAGCTGAAAGCAGGTACGTGGTGACACTCGTCGACCACCACGTATCCGTAGTCGGCAATGCGGTCGTCGACCAAGCCTTTTCTGGTCAGACTCTGAATCAGGGCGACATCGATCTTGCCAGTGAGTTTCTTACGTCCGCCGCCTAAACGACCAATATCGCTTTCTGCGACGTCGAGTAATTCGCCCAATCGGGTGACCCACTGTTCCAACAGTTGCTTTCGATGAACGAGAATCAGTGTGTTGACGCCTCGTTGAGCAATCAGCCACGCCGCCACGACCGTTTTCCCGAATGCAGTCGTTGCCGCCAATACTCCGGTGTCATGGGCCAGCATGGCCTTCGCTGCTCTCTCTTGCTCAGGGCGCAGGACTCCTTGGAACGACAACGTAAGGCGTAGACCCGTATAGCGCTGGTCTTGTATCGAAAGCTCAATCCCAAGACCACGGAGAAGTGCCTCTACCTCTTCCAGACACCCCCGAGGAAGTTCGATGAATCTGGCTCCATCTTCTGCGCAAGCCACGACCCTCGGCTTACCGTAGGTCGGCAAACGCATGGCCTGCGCACGGTAGAACTCTGGGTTCTGGAACGCTGCCAGCCGCATCAGACGGGTGACGATGCTCGGCGGCAAATCCCGCTTGGGGATGTAGACTCGGTCAGCCAGCACGATCTCCAAATTGTCGGGAATCGGTGTGGTTATGGCCGGTTCAATGGGCCTACGGGACGGGGGCGCGTTCCACGGTGCGGTGGCAAACAGGTCGTCATGGGGAATGACGGTCCTGACGCCCAATACGCGCCCCCGCTTCTCCGCTTGTTCGACCAGGGACTCGGCCTGATTCAAAGTGATTCGGCCGAGTTGCGAAAGATGGGCCCACTGATCGGCATACGGACTCAATTCCGCATCGACAAACACGCTGTTGCCGGCCTTCCGCGGCTCGTGCTGCAGCGGCAAAGCGATTAAATTGCCGAATCCGCCGCGTGGCAGAGTGTCTTGACTCGGAAAGAAACGGTCGTATGAACGAAAGCCGAGATCGGGCCGGTCATCCATGGCTTCAGTGAGAAGCAACGCCCCCAACCGGCGCGCCAACCCCGCCGAAACAGCCTCGTCGAAGAACAGCCAAATGTGTCCGCCATTTCCCGACCTTGAACGTTCGAGCGTAGCGGGGACGTCGCGCCGGGCACAAACTGCCAGATAGGCGGTTGCATCGTCACTCCACCACTTGCCGTCAAAGTCAACCGCCAGAAAGTGACACCTCTCATCGAGCAACATGGGATAGACGCCCATGGTGAACGGCTTGCCGTGATCGTCTGCACCGGACAGGTGCCAACGTACTACTTGATCGGTGACGGGGAGGAACCGCCGGTTGGGGCAGTCGGCGCACTTGATCCTCGGCTTTTCGCAAACGCCTGGCAGCCACTCGTTGGAACATGCGGGCGCATAACCCGACCTACCGGATGTCAAGCTCTCGAATCGACGCGGATAGAGGTCCTCACGCCCCCGAAACAGCGAGCGAAACAGGGCGATCTTACTTGCGGCGCTGGAGCGACGACTAAGAAGAGCGGCGTCGTTCATGGTCGTTATCTGGTGTCCAACCTACGTCCGCACGTTAAAGAGCAGATAGACGCCTCCGGCCCCGAACACCAGGTTGGGGGCCCAGGCGGCCAGTAGCGGCTCCAGCTTGCCGGCGCTCCCGATCTG
>JAPPFQ010000327.1 GCA_028875135.1 Acidobacteriota bacterium | reverse complement strand
GGTGCGGACCACCACGCAAGTGGCCGACGGCCGGGCCGGCCTGGCCTATCCGGGAATCGCCGTCGCTGACGGATTCACCGAAGCAGTCTATCTGTGCGGTCTGCGCCAGAACACGCAGGACCGCTCCAATGTGGCATTCCAGAACATGGGGACTTCGCAAGAGGGAAACATCACCTTGAGAACCACGGTGTATTCGGGAGATCCCTTTGCTAATCCACGTTCCCGGGTCTTGCCGGATGTGACCCTGGCTCCAGGAGGATTCCATCAATACTCGGGCCTGCTGGCCACGGCCGGAATTGACCAGGGCTACGTGAGGGTGGAGCGGGTGAGCGGCGGGGCGCCCTTCTACGCCTACGGCGTGATCAATGATCAGGCCAACTCGGACGGGTCATTCGTCTTTCCGGTGACAAGGAGTTCACTGGCGGGAGTCCGCGGGCTGACGCTCCCGGTCATCATCGAACATCCGAACTTCAGCAGCGAACTGATCCTGACCAACTTGGGCTCAAACAAGGTGATCAACTTCGACTTCGTGGCAGACGCCATAACGGAGGAGGACCGCACGGTTGAGTTTTTTGAGATTCTCCCGAACGGGGGGCAAAAGATCATTCCCGAGATCGTAAAGAATCTGCGCCGGCGTGGGGTGGCCGGGATCGGTCCGGCTGGCCGGACCTTGGCCGGGGCGCTGTTCGCGGAGGGCAACGACCTGACCGGCGTCGTGATCGGAGCCCGGACTGGTTCTGCGGGAGGCGGCGGGCAGTACAGCGTCTTCTACAACGCCGTGCCTTACGGGGCCGCCTTCAGCGAGACGGCCTGGGTCAACGCCCTGCAGCAGAACCGGGAGAACCGCAGTAACCTGGCCCTGGTCAACACCGGGGAGGTAAACGGCAGCGACAGCGTCTTCCGCCTGGAGATCTACGACGGGAGAACCGGCCGGCGGGTCAACACCGTGACCGGCATCCGGGTTCCGGCCCGGGGCTGGCATCAGATCAACGGCATTCTGGGGAGTTACGCTCCGGGAACCACACAGGGCTATGTGCGGGTCCGAAAGACTGCCGGCAACAATCCCTTCCTGGCCTACGGGGTGGTCAACGACGGAGGGGCTCCCGGGCAGCGCAGCGGCGACGGTGCCTACGTGCCGGCTCAGCAGTAACCGGAAAAATCCGCAGGCACTTTCACAAAGCAGACAATAGACCAAGGAGAATCCATCATGTTCTTGAGACTTGTCCTAATCGGACTGGTGTTGTTTACATCGACAGGCTTGGCTCAGAGCCTCCCTCGCGTCTACATCGAGTCCGCCCAGTCTGGGGACGAGAAGGATAGGAACTGGAAGAAGGGTGGTGCGGTGAAGCAGGTCGATTTCGGCTCCGCCATCGCAGCGGCGCTCGCAAAGAAGAAGGTTCCCGTTACGGTGGTTACTGACAAGACCAAGTCCCAGTGGACCATCAAGGCGGTCTCATCTCAGAGGGAGGATTCGACCGTAACGAAAGTGGCCAAGATAGCCCTCATAGGGGTGTTTGCTTCGGGAACCTTCACGAAATTCGAGGGAACCTTCCAGGTCATTGACAATGAAAGCAGCGCCGTGACCTTCGCGTACAACGTGAAGAAGAACAATTTTCAATCGGCTGCCGAGGCCTTCGCCAAGCATTTCAAGAAGGATTTGAAAAAGAAGAGGAGAAGAAGGAATTGACGGCTCGAATTTTCGGTAGCGATTACAAGCGGTACTTGAACCGCCGAGTTGAAATCGAGAACGACTATACGCCACTGTAACTCTATGTTTGACTGACACTTGAACGACTACGCGGCGCCTTGAACGGGACAGCGATGTTCGTAGATCCTGCATTGGGACGAAGTCAATGGTCATCGCTCCCGATCAATGATCGGTCATCAGCCGTCAACTGTTCGAGGAGCTCGGAAAGGAGAGGAGAAGGTGAGCAACCGATGGACTTGGGCCATCAAGGAGGCAAAGGCTGTTTTGGGAGCTTCCGTCACTGCGGCCGTCAGGCGTTTGAATATTCTTCAGAGTTCGGAACGACGACCCGCCAACGCCGATGACGCCGTCCCGCTTCGCCGGGAGACACGGTTCCAGCCCGGAAGGGGAGGGTTTCGAATCATTGGGTATCCGCTGGGAGCGAAATCGGGCATGCTGCGGCTGAGCCTTGCGGCAAGCGCTCTGCTCATGTTCGCTGCTGCTTCCGAGCTCCAGGGGCAATGGCGCAGCCGCGCAGGCAATCCCTCCATATCCGTCGACATAGAGCATCCCCCCAAGCTGCCGCTCATCGCCGAGAAGATTGTCTTCGGACCGGCTACCGGAGAGTGCAGCAATGATGTGGTTTCGGCCATGAGGGACCGCTTCGCCGCCAGGGGGCTCGAGGTCGTCGATTGGCAGACGCTGGAGCCCGTCCTGTCGGAGCACGACTTTTCATTCGGCGGAACCTTCGATCGGAAGAGTGTCGACGAAATGGGCAGAATCCTCGGCCCCTCCACTCTGCTGGTTGTCGAAGTGACCAGATGCGCGGCCGAGCGGCAGCGTTTCCGGTCCTCGGAAAAACGCAAGGACTCCGATAGCGACTCAACCTACAAGGTGACCATCTACCATGCGAAGACGCTCGCGCTTCTCGAATTGTCGGTACAGACGGCTGATCTGACGACCGGACGAATCTTCGACCCCGAGATGATCGTGCATTCTCCGTCACGCGAGCGCAAGTCCGAGGACGGATATCCGGAAAGCCCTTCACGGTTCGAATTGCAGGCCATCGCCTTCAAGCGCGCGGCCCGGGACGTCGGCCACATGGTGTTGCCGCGGGTCCAGAAAAGGTCTCTGGTCTTCTTCGACAACAAGAAGTGCAATCTGAAAGCAGCCTATCAGGCTCTCAAAGGCGGCGAAGAGGAGAGGGCCCTGAATCTCTCACTGGAGCTCCTGGATGCCTGCAAGAACTATCCGGACCCGAAGATCAAGCCGAAAAGACTTCGGAAACTATTGGCGAACGCCCACTACAACGCGGGGGTCATGCACCGGATTCGCGGCGACCTCGATGCTGGGCTGGAGTACCTGCTGGAGGCGGAGCGGCTGCGTCCGGTGGAGATCATGGCCGAAGCCGTTGCCGATTGCCGGGAGGCGATCCGGGTGCGCGACGCCATGCAGGGCATCCGGGAGGAAACAAAGCAGGCCGCATTGGAATTCCAGGAACGACTGGTGGCAGACGAGCAGGCGCAAAGAGACAACACGCTCACCAATTCCGGAGTCATCGCCCTGGTGGAGATGGGTCTGCCCGAGGCCATCATTGTCAAGAAGATCGAAACCTCGACCTGCGAGTTCGATGTTTCGGCCGAGGCCCTGGTCGGCCTGACCGAAGCGGGGGTTGGTGAACGCGTGATCCTTAGCATGATGGAGTTTAATGAGTTGGCCAACGACCGCTAATTGGACCGGGCGATTCCGCCCCCGTCTCCACCGTCGGCAACAGGCAAGATCGATAGCGGCCGGGGCAGGACCGCGATCTGTGCCAGGGCCTGCGGCGGCGACATTTCTCGTCTCCGCGGCGCCCGAGCGACCATTCAGAAAGGAGGCTGCACCATGTTCAGGCAAGCGAAGGGTGTTGCAACGATTACGGCTTGGACCGCCATGAGGAGCCCAGGCAGAATCGTTGCCGTTGCTTTCCTGTCTGCGATGCTGTCCGGTCCCATTCTCCGGGCCGAAAAGTCAGTAAGCGGGCCCGCGCTGGGCGTCGCCCGGATCAGCCTGGTCAGGGGCGAAGTGTCGGTGCAACGCGGCGACTCGGGGGATTCCATTCAGGCTCGGGCCAATCTGCCGCTAGTGGAGGGGGATTACCTGACGACGGGGGCGGCCTCGCGGGCGGAAGTCCAGTTGGACTACTCGAATCTGCTGCGACTGGACCAGCATTCCTCGGTCAGGCTGGCCGCCTTGGGCCATCGATCCTTTCTCGTTCAGATCGAGCGTGGAACGGTCAGCTACAGCGAATTGCGGGGCGGAGATGCGGATGTGGACATCGAGACTCCACTGGCGGCCGTGCGGCCCCAAAAGCAGGGACGCTACCGAATCGAAGTCGCCAGTATCGACTCGGTCGCTATCACCGCCCGCAAGGGAAGGGCCGAAGTGACATCCGTCCAGGGGACGGAACAACTCGGGAAGGGCAAGCGCCTGGTCATCCGAGGAGCCGGGCAGGACGTTGCATTCCAATGGGCGCGGGCCCATCCCGAGGACGCCTGGGACCGGTGGAACGAGCAGAGGGACCGGCAATTGACCCAGTCCAAGGTGTACTCCTATGTAAATCGTAGCATCTATGGAGCCGAGGATTTGGAGGGACATGGCCGCTGGGTTTACGTTCCCCGTTACGGCCGCTGCTGGTTCCCCTCGGTGGCGGCGGGTTGGGCGCCCTATCGGTCTGGCCGCTGGGTCTGGCTGGACCACTACGGCTGGAGCTGGGTGAGTTACGACGCCTGGGGCTGGGCCCCCTACCACTACGGCCGCTGGTTCCGCCATGCCCGCCATGGCTGGGGCTGGTATCCCGGCTCCTATTATTCCCGACACCCCTGGAGGCCGGCCCTGGTGGCCTTTTTCGGATACAACGGCCCCCGGGTCAGCGTGGGCGCGGGTTTCGGCCACTACGGCTGGATTCCGCTGGCTCCCGGAGAACCCTATTACCCCTGGTACGGCCGCCGATACGGCTACGGCCCCGGACGCAGGGGGGGTGGCAACACCATCGTGGTGGACAACAGCGTCAACATCTACAACGACTATCGGAACGCCCGCCATCGCAATGGGGTCACCCTGGTCGACGCCGGGGAGTTCTCCCTGGGAAAAATGCAGAACGCACGTTCGTTGCAGGCCTCGGAGTTGCGGCAAGCCAGGGTGGTGCGTGGCCGGGTCCCAGTGGTACCAGGCCGCTCCAGCCAGGGAAAACTGATGGGCGGGAGCGGAGGTTCGGTCCGCGCCGCATCCAGGCAAGTGCGTTTCTATTCGACCGGAGAGCCGCGACGGAGTGTCAAGCGCAACTCCTTCAGCCGGCAGCAGCAGCAGATGACCGAGTTCGTTCGTTCCACCGGTGGATCCGGCAGCCGGACCAGCGGTCCAGCGAAGAAGCGGTCCACGGTCAAGGGCAACGTGCGGGGCCCGGCCGCAACTTCGCGCCCTCAGGGAGGGGCGAATTCCCGGCCGGCGCTGAAGCCCTCCAGCCGCCGCAGCTCGCGTTCCCCTTCGCGTTCAACGGCGCGACCGGCACGCAACCCTGCCGGTCGCCGTTCGGCCGGGAAGGGAACGGCGATCCGTTCATCCGGCGATAGTGCCGGCAGACCCGCAAAGCGCCCAAGAAACTTCGACAGTAGTCAATCGAACCAGAAAACGCTGACCAACAGAAGCCCTTCCAGAGTTTCTGCACCGTCCGCAACCCTCCCGCGTCCCGGTTCCTCCCGATCGGTTCGCCCATCTTCGCCGCCCGCGCCCAAGAGCGCCCCTCGAGTCAGCACCCGGCCCAGGGGAAGCCCCTCGTCGCGTCCCTCCGTTTCCGTTCCCCGGTCCTCCTCCACACGATCATCCAGCAGCAGGACTTCGCCCTCGCGGAAACCTCGGACGCCGGCAGGAACAAGCGTGACTCCCCGCTCACGCAGGAGTGCCCCAAGCGTGCGCCGTTCGCCGCCTCGGGTGTCGGCCGGTTCTTCCGGACGAAGCTCCTCCGGCAAGAGTTCCACTCGCAGCCGGCGCAGTTCAGAATCCGACGATCGAAGTACCAAGAAACGAAGAACCGGGAAGCGCTAGCCTGGATGACTGGCGGAAATCAGTGTCGGGGGCAGGTCCCTTGAGAGGTCCAATTCGCATCTCGCGGTCCGCCATGGGAAGGCGCTTTCTTCCGCCGTGTCACCCTCAAAATAACCGAGAGAATTTCAGTGTGAGTGTCTCAATTCAAGGAGGTTGAGAATGTCAACTACGCAACGAGCCATGAAAAGCCTCATCGCCATTTGGGGGCTATTGTTTGCCCTCTGCTTGCCCGCGTTTGCCGAGACTCCCCTTCCGGACAGGGAAAAGATGGAAGTGGGTGACCTGAATCGGCAATCCGTCATTCCTGTGGCTGCGAACAGCCCGGGAAGATTTGGTGCCCATTTCAAAACCCGGGTGGTGATCTTCAACCCAACCGATCTGGACTATTCGATTACTGCGAGGTTGTATGGTGGTGCTGGTCTGGTCAGGCGGGAAGAGATCCAGATCGACGCGTTTGAATATCACGTCTGGGATAATTTTCTGGAAGACGTCTTCAATTACAGGGGTAGTGGGGGAATTTGGCTGAGAGCTCCTGAGGATGAAGATCGATTCTATGTGACCGCAGAGGTCTATACGGACTCGCCGAACGGGCGATTCAGCACCACGGTGGTGAACGGAATCTATCCGAAATATGTAATCGGCGCCGAACCGGAAATGAACGTTGGAATCAACGTAAGTGCGAGTCGAAGAACCAACATCGGCGTATTGAACTGGGACGTCGTACCGAGTTCGATTGAAGCTAGCAGTCTGTCGGACTTAGACTCACGAGGGAACTCGTAGACTCCCATTTCT
>JAPPFQ010000591.1:2654-6684 GCA_028875135.1 Acidobacteriota bacterium | reverse complement strand
GCCAGCCCCTCAACCTGCTGAAAGACAGGAGAATGGGTGGCATCAGGAGTGTCCCTCCGATAGACGGTACCCGGACAGATGATGCGGAGCGGTGGACGCAACCGTTCCATGGTTCGAATCTGCACGGGCGAAGTGTGGGTCCTCAGCAACAGGTTCTCAGAAAGGTAGAAGGTGTCTCCCTCGTCTCTGGCGGGGTGATCCTCGGGTATATTCAGGGCCTCGAAGTTGTAGTAGGGGGTCTCGATTTCCGGTCCGTCCGCAACCGAATAGCCGAGGGAATAAAAAATCTCCTCGATGTCACGCCGCAGCCGGGTCAGCGGATGCAGATGGCCGAGTGCGCGCCGCTTGCCCGGAAGGGTCAAGTCGAGGGCGACCCCGGCCGACTCCTGCCGGATCGACTCCGACTCAATCCTGTGTCTGGCGGCCTCTATGGCGGTCTCGATCCTGGCCTTGAACTGGTTCAGGCTGCGCCCGACCTCTTTTCGATCGGCCACGGGCACGGACTTGAGTCCCTTCATCAGCAGAGTCAACTGCCCTGCCCTGCGACCCAGGTATCGATCTCGCAGCAATGAAAGCTGTCGCCCGGATCCGGCTTCCGCCAAATCGGCATCGAAGGACCGTTTCACCGCGGCCAGCTTTTCCAACATCCAGGGCTCCCAAGCCGACTTTCGGCATGAAACCAGAAAAAAAGGGGCTCAAGGCCCCCCTGACTCTACAACCAACCCTATCGCTTTAGTCATTCACCGAGCGCCCCGCCGAGACGCTCGGAGCCGCCGATCGAATCCCGGGCCAACGCAGCCGCCGAGCCGGTCCTATGCGGCGGCTGCCTGTTTGGCGGTCTCGGCCAGCTTGGCGAACATGGCCGGATCGTTCACCGCCAAGTCGGCCAGAACCTTGCGGTCCAGCTCAATGCCCGACTGCTTCAAGCCGTGTATCAGCCTGCTGTAGGAAATCCCGTTGAGCTTGGCCGCCGCCGAAATGCGCACGATCCACAAAGCCCTGAAGTCTCTCTTGCGCACCCTTCTGTCGCGGGCGGCAAATCTCAACGCCCGATCGACCGATTCCCTGGCGGATTGAAAGAGCTTGCTCTTGGTGCCTCGAAAGCCCGAAGAGGCCTTGAGGAGCTTACGCCTTCGGTTTCTCCGTCCGGCTCCTCGCGTGACTCTTGCCACGATTGCTTCACCTCCGTCCCATCAATACGCTAGTGCCCGGTGGACGGGCTTGCCCAACTCCCGATCAGGAGCCGTAGGGCAGCATCTTTCTGACCTTTGACTGGTCGCTTTTGCTCACCAGGTCGGACTGGTCGAGCTTGCGCTTCCTCTTGGTTGTCTTCTTGGTCAAGATGTGGCGGGCGTGGGAGTGACCCCGCTTGATTTTGCCACTGGCGGTCAGTTTGAACCGCTTTTTGGCTCCGCGATGAGTTTTGAGCTTGGGCACTTCCCTCTCCCGTTACGGGCAGGGCTTCCGGCCTTGGCCGGCCCCCTGTCCTACTTTTTGCCGGCAAAAATGACGAACATGTGGTTGCCTTCCATCTTCGGATTCCCCTCAACCGAGCCCTGCTCGCCGACATCCTCGATCAGGCGGAGAATCAACTGGCGTCCAATGCTCTTGTGCGCCATTTCCCGACCCCGAAAATTGACCGACGCCTTGACCTTGTCTCCGTCTTCCAGGAAACGCAGAATGTTCTTCTTCTTGAACTCGTAGTCGTGGTTGTCGGTCTTCGGGCGAAACTTGACCTCCTTGACGTGAATCATCTTCTGGTGCTTCTTGGCCTCGTGCGCCTTCTTCTTGAGCTGGTACAGGTACTTGCCGTAATTCATGATACGGCAGACCGGGGGATTGGCCGTGGCGGAGATCTCAACCAGGTCCAGCTCCTTGGCTCTGGCCACCGTCAGCGCATCTGCCGGTGGCATAATGCCGAGCTGCTGGCCGTCGACATCGATCACCCGAATTTCTCTGGCCCGAATACGATCATTGATGTTGACGCGGATTCGCTGACGACTGAACGTGGGCTTGCGACGAATACATCCACCTCCGTGATATTGACGACGCCTGCAGATGCCGGCTAGGGCCGCACTGCCTTTGTGTTCCGTAAATCCTGAATCAAATCCAGAAATTTTTCAAAGGAAAAAGAGCCCAGGTCACCGTCAAACCGGTTCCTGACCGACAGGGTACCGCTATCCAGCTCCCTGTCTCCCAAGATGACCATGAAGGGCACTTTCTCAATTTGAGCTCTCCGGATCTTGGCGTTCACCTTCTCGTTCCGCAAATCGGTCCTGACGCGAAACGTCTCTTGAACCAGCCTGGCCTCCAGGGCCGAGGCCGCTTCCGCATGTCGCTGGCTGATCGGCAGGATAACGACCTGGACCGGCGCCAGCCAGAGAGGAAATGCCCCGGCGTAGTGTTCGATCAAAATCCCGAAGAATCGTTCCATGGACCCCAGCAGGGCCCGGTGAACCATGTAGGGTCGGTGAGATTTTCCGTCTTCTCCCACGTAGGAGAGATCGAAGCGCTCCGGAAGATTGAAATCGAACTGAATGGTGGTGCACTGCCAGGAGCGACCAATGGCATCCTTGATCTTGAGATCGATCTTGGGTCCGTAGAAGGCGCCTCCTCCTTCGTCGGTGCTGTATTCCAGTTCTCGCGCCTCCACCGCTCTGCGAAGGGCCTCGGTGGAAATATCCCAGTCTTCGATCGAACCAACGTACTTCTGCGGCCGCGTCGACAGAAAGACTTCGAGATCGCTGAAGCCGAAACTGCGCAGCAGCGACAGGGTGAAGTCCAGCACGCCCAGGATTTCCTCCTCGATCTTCTCCGGCTGGCAAAAGATGTGGGCGTCGTCCTGAGTGAATCCCCGCACCCGCAGCAACCCCTGCAGCACCCCCGAACGTTCGTACCGGTACACCGTTCCGGTTTCGGCCCACCGCAACGGAAGCTCGCGATAGCTCCGCAACTGATTCTTGTAAATGAGGATATGGAAGGGGCAGTTCATGGGCTTGAGCTGATAGTCCACCTCGTCCACTTCCATGGCCGAATACATGCTCTCTCGATAGAAGTCGACGTGCCCACTGGTGCGCCACAGGTCCTTCTTGGCGATATGGGGCGTGTACACGAATTCGTAACCGCCGCTGAGGTGTTGCCGGCGCCAGAAATCCTCGATCTCGTTGCGAATCAAGGCCCCGTTGGGGTGCCAGAAGACCAGCCCCGGGCCCGCATCCTCCTGCAGGCTGAACAGGTCCAGCTCCCTGCCGATGCGGCGGTGATCGCGCTTCCTGGCCTCCTCCAGTTGATGGAGATAGAGGGCGAGCTGCTTCTTGTCGTAGAACGAGGTTCCATAGATCCGCTGGAGCTGCCGGTTGTTCTCGTCACCCTTCCAGTAGGCCCCGGCCACCGACAACAGCTTCAACGCCTTGATCCTGCCCAGGGACGGGATGTGTGGTCCCCTGCAAAAGTCGATGAGGCTTCCGACCTTGTAGCAGGAAAAGCGCTCCCCGGCCCGTTCCTGAATCAGCTCGCACTTGAGGTCGGCGCCCTGCTTCCGGAACCATTCCAACCCCTCCGTCTTGTCCATCCACTGTAGTTCAAAGGGGTAATCGGCCTTCACCAGCTCCAGCATCCGCTGCTCGATGCTTTCCAGTTCTTCCGCGGTAAAGGGGGCATCCCGCTGAAAATCGTAGTAGAAGCCGTTTTCGATGGGTGGGCCGATGCCCAACTGGGTTCCCGGAAACAGTTCAATGACCGCCAGAGCCAGCAGGTGGGCGCTGCTGTGACGGTAGACCTGCAACGCCTCCGGGTCCCGCTCGGTCAGGATGGTGACCGCGGCGTCACTGTCCAGCCTGGCGGTCAAATCCACCAGTTGGCCATCCACCTTGGCCACCAGGGCCGCTCGCGCCAGGCGGGATCCGATGGACCGGGCCACGTCCAAAACGGTTGTTCCAGATAGAAATACTTACGGCTTCCGTCCGGCAGTGTAAATTTAATGTTGCTCATGTGTGTGTGTTTTTAACATATACGAGCCCACGAGCCCGTT
>JAPPFQ010000591.1:0-2644 GCA_028875135.1 Acidobacteriota bacterium | reverse complement strand
CCATATCGTCGGAAGCTTATTATGTTAATAACCCACAGGGGCCGCTCGCGCCAGGGGGTATCCTATGTACCGGGCCACGTCCAAACCGGTTGTTCAGAATCGAAATCCTTCCGGCTACCGTCCGGCAGTGTCACTGTAATCTGGCTCATCTCTGGCTCACCAACTCCGTCGTCCTCGACGGCAAAGTACCAAATAAACCCAGCTTGGTCAATATCCTAGCCCCCCTATTCCAGGGGCTTGCCTTCCGCCTGAGCAAGGGAGATCCATTGAGCCCGTCCGACTTCCCAAGGGTAGTCAGCGATGCAAACTCTACCGGAAAACGGGCCGCTCGCGTACTATTGTTCCCTTGGCCCGCAACTCTGGACGGCCGCCCAGTATACGATGAATGTCCCGCTCACTCCACTGATGTTCCTGCGCCGCTCGGCGAAGCTCCACCCCGACAAGACCGCGGTGGTCTGCGGAGACCAGCGCTTCAGCTACCGCCAGTTCAGCGGGAGAATCCACCGATTATCCCGCTTGCTGGAGTCTCTGGGCGTCAAGCCCGGAACGGTGGTGGCCTATCTCAGCCGCAATTCTCACCGGCTGCTGGAAGCCTACTACGGGGTGGTGCAGACCGGCGCCATCTTTCTGCCGCTCAACGTGCGCCTCACTGCCGGGGATTTTCGTTACATCCTCAACCATTCCGAGGCGCGGCTGCTGCTGATGGAAAAGGAGTTCCTTCCCCTGATCGGGGAAGTTCGCGGAGTGTCGCCCCGCCTCCACCGCTTTCTCCTTCTGGACGGCGAGCCCCGTCTCTCCTGGCTGCACCCCATCGGCTACGAGCAGGCTATCGAGGAGTACAGTCCGGAACCCTTCCCCGACCTCATTCAGGACGAAGATGCGGTGGCCGAGCTGTTCTATACCAGCGGGACCACGGCCCGGCCCAAGGGAGTGATGCTGACCCACCGCAATCTCTACCTGCACGCGCTCAGTGTCGTCTTCGCTCTTCAGAATCGGGAAACCGACGTGCAACTGCACACCATTCCACTGTTCCACGCCAACGGGTGGGGCGCCACCCACAGCATTACCTGCGTCGGCGGGACCCACGTCATGTTGCGCCACTTCCGGCCCAGGACCGTGTTGGAACTGATCCGGAACGAAGGGATAACTTCGCTCAACCTGGTCCCGACCATGGCCAACCTGCTGCTCAATTCCCAGGCCATCCCCAACTATCGTCATGACAGCCTCCGATTGATCCACCTGGGAGGATCTTCCGTTCCCCCGGACATGGTCCGCCAACTGGAAGCCGCCTTCGGGTGCGAATGCAGTTGCGGCTACGGCTTGACCGAAACCTCGCCCGTCCTGACGGTATCCCTGCTCAAGTCGCACCTGCAAGAGGATGGCGAAGCCCGCTATCGGCGGGCGGCCATGACCGGGCTGGAACTTCCGGGCAGCGAAGTCAGGGTGGTCGATCCCCAGGGACGGGATGTGGCTTCCGACGGACAGACGGTGGGAGAAATCGTGGCCAGAAGCAACGTGGTCATGAAGGGATATTGGAAACAACCCGAAGAAACGGCCAAGGTATTGAAGCAGGGATGGTTTCACACGGGCGACCTGGCCACGGTGGATTCGGAAGGCTACCTCATGATCGTGGACCGCAAGAAGGACATCATTGTGCGAGGCGGCGAGAACATTTCCTCGATCGAGATCGAGAAGACTCTCTTCTCACATCCGGGGGTGCTGGAGTGCGCCGTCATTGCAGCGCCGGACCCCAAGTGGGGCGAATCGCCCAAGGCCCTGGTGGTCCCCAGGGACGGAACCGAACTCTCCGAACAGTCACTGAAACAGTATTGCCGGCAGAAGCTGGCTGCCTACAAGGTGCCGTCCAGCGTGGAATTCCTGACCAGCCTTCCCAAGGGGGGAACGGGGAAAATACAGAAGAAGGCCCTGCGTGAGCGCTATCTCCGAAACAACGGGAAGGGTCTCCCGCAAGGAGGGTGACGGCATGAAAATACTGGTAACCGGAGGCGCCGGCCTGATCGGATCGCATCTGTGCGAGTCGCTGCTCGCACAAGGCCACGAAGTCGTCTGCCTGGACAACTACTTCACCGGCTCCAAGCGAAACATATTTCACCTGCTCGACTCCAAGAACTTTGAAATTCTGCGCCACGACATCATCAATCCCGTCGATATCGAGGTCGAGCAGATCTACAACCTGGCCTGTCCCGCTTCCCCGGTCTTCTACCAGTTCAATCCCGTCAGGACCATCCAGGCCAACGTCCTGGGAGTGACCAACATGCTGGAGCTGGCCAAGCGGACCCGGGCCAGAATCCTGCAGGCGTCGACCTCGGAAGTCTACGGGGATCCCCGGGTTCATCCCCAGACTGAAGACTACTGGGGCAACGTGAACCCCATAGGAGTACGCGCCTGCTACGACGAAGGCAAGCGGGTGGCGGAGACCCTGATGATGGACTACGGGCGCCAGGACCGGGTCGACATCCGCATCGTCAGAATTTTCAACACCTACGGTCCCAGGATGGCGGTCAATGACGGCAGGGTGGTGAGCAACTTCATTGTCCAGGCGCTGAAGGGAAAAGACCTGCGAATCAACGGCGACGGATTGCAGACCCGGTCCTTCTGCTTCGTCTCGGATCTGGTTCGGGGC
>JAPPFQ010000055.1:2534-6703 GCA_028875135.1 Acidobacteriota bacterium | reverse complement strand
TTCCAAGTCTACCTGGACGAGCTCGCGGCGCAGCGCCTGGCTGCAATTGGGACCGATGGAAGCGGTCACCGCATGGTTCAAGGCGCGGCGGAGGGGCTCGGCCTTTTGCTGCTGGCTTGCCAGTTGGAAGAGGTGGGACACCTGCATGGAATTGGTAAACAGGGCCACCTGGCAGGTTCCCGCGATCAGGGCATCGATGGCCCGGTAGAGGGGACCGGTGTCGGAGGGCAGGGTCCATCGATAGACGGGAACCTGCAGCACCTCGGCTCCCCGTTTCCCGAGTTCTTCCAGAAACAGTCGATTGGGCGTCCCAGACTCCTGAACGGCCACCGTCAATCCGGAGAGGTTGGGGCATCCCTCGCTGGTATCGATGACTTCCAGAATTTCCCGCCAGGTATTGGGTTCGGGAACGGGAACGACCGTGGACAGGCCCAGCGCCCTCAGCGCCGCAATGGGCTTGGGGCCTCGTGCGATCAGCGTGGCTCCGGCCAGGGCATCCAGAAGGTCCCGTTGCCGGAAGCGCCTCTGCAGCACCTCCATCAGGGTTCGGGTTCCCCCGCCGGTCATAAATACGGCTACGTCGACCGCACCCTGGAGCAGTCCCTCCCCAAATCGGACGGCGCCGACATTCTGTTCCAGAGGGGCCTCCGCCAGGGCCGGAGCCAGTTGAGCCACACCCTGATGCCTGGAGATCAAAAAAGCCATTTCCTTCGAGAAACGGCTTTCGAAGGCAACCACCCGTTGACCCTGAAACCCTGTTGGCATTGGATCGACAGCACTCATGGACTGTATCGGCCGGAGGAAAATCCGCCCCCCGAACCCCCGATTCTCACCGGCGTACCAAGCGGAAACGACAACCGGCGACTATGTTATCATGCACCCTTCCGTTCAACCCGGCGCCGCGGCAGCCAACGCAATTCTCAGTGCACCGTTCAAGCCCGGGTAACGGTCAGGAGCCCAAGAAGGCAGGGTTGCCGGCCACGCCGGGAAACCGGCGGTGTAACAGTGCTTTCAGGAGCAGAAGGTCGAGAGGCCCCCGCTCCCGGTGAGAAGGGTCTTTTTCATCATTCATCATTCATCATTCAAAGGAGTCGACCTTGAACCAACCGCTTGCAAACCGTCGACGGACAAGCTCCCGGATGGGTGCCGCCGGATTGATCCTCTGCACGCTTTTCCTGCTCGCTTGCGAGCACGGGAAGACTCCCCCGCCCCCGTCCGGGCCGGAAACCGGATCCCTGCCCAACACCCTGACTCCCGCGGAGGTCGGCCAGGGCTGGATTCTTCTTTGGGACGGAGAGACCACCTTCGGCTGGCAGCCATTGGGAGGGGCTGAATGGCAGATCGGGAACGGGGTCCTCTCCGCCGCCTCCGGCGACTCCGGGTGGTTGGCCACCAATGCGCAATTCGCCGACTATGTGCTGAAGCTGGAATATCGCACTGGCGCCGACGGCAACAGCGGAGTCTTTCTACGGTCTCTCAAGGAGGGAGAACCCCACCAAACCGGATACGAGCTCCAGATTTGCGATTCACACGCCAGCTACACCACCGGCAGCCTGGTCAACCACGTCAAGGCCACACCGGTAGCCACCGATCCGGAGCGCTGGCAGAACTACGAAATTACGGTTCAAGGAGACCGTTTCCTGGTGCGGCTCAACGGAGAGCAGATCCTGGATGCCCGAACCGAAGCCCACCGTACGGGTCATATCGGCCTGCAGTACAACCAGGACAAGAAAATAGAATTTCGCAATATCAAGCTGAAACCCCTGGGCCTGGAGCCGCTTTTTGACGGCGAGAGCCTGAAGGGCTGGCGCAAGGTGGACCGGCCAAACAGGCCGATGCCGCACGAATGGTCGGTCAGAGAGGGGCTGATTCACGTCGAAAAGGGAGCGGGTCAGCTCGAAACGGAAAAGACCTTCAAGGACTTCGTGTTCCAGCTCGACATCCGGACCAACGCCCCGGACGCCGACACCCATCCCAACAGCGGCGTTTTCTTTCGCGGTGATGCCGGGGGTTTCTGGACTGGCTACGAATCCCAGATCCGCAACCAGTTCGAGGAGGGCGACCGCACCCGGCCGGTGGACTTCGGCACGGGCGGTCTCTATTTCTACCACCCCGCCAGGCGAGTCATTCCCAGCGACGGCGAGTTCTTCACCAAGACGATCGCCGCCAAGGGCCGCCACATCGCGGTTTGGGTGAACGGCTATCCGGTCACCGACTTCGAGGAAGGTCGTCCCGAAGGAAGGAATGCCAGGAAGGAAGCCCGCCTGGCCGGAGGAACCTTCAGCCTGCAAGCCCACGATCCCACCACCAACCTGGATTTTCGAAACCTCAGAGCGGTGGAGCTACCCGAGCGATAACCCACATTTTCTCATTTCTTTCTGAAGGTGATGCCCGGCTTGATCATCTCGGCCGCGGTCATTCCCACCAGCCCCGAAACGGGCTCATCCACCAATATCCCGAATGACTGTGCGTGGACCGGATTCAGCCAGAGTTTCCAGGGCGCATTGAGGGTGGGTGGGATGGATTCGTCCGAATCGGCGTTCAGGTAGAACCAGGCCAGCAGGGTGGCGACGCTGGTGGTGACCCTTTTCTCCGGCCCTTCGCCCCATAGTCCCTGCTCGCTTCGAACCCTCAGCAGCCAGCGGATGGTGAGATCCAGCTCCACCAGCATCCAACCGGTCAGATCCTTGTCGTCCAAGAGGTAGTAGGCGGCTTGAACCGCCTCGGCCCAATAGGGGATGACGCCCAGCGAGTCCTTCAAAGAGATCTTTCCATCGACGATGGAGGGGATCTGTCCATTGGGCCTGCGGCTCCGGACCAGCCAACGCACCCCGTCCGACGCCAGGCGCCGATATTCCGGGTTCTCGGTCAGCGCGTAGAGCTGAGAAAAAAACAGGCTGCCGGCTGCGGTGGAAGCCGTGGAGGGTCCGACCGAGACCTGGCCGTCGAGAGTTCCCATGGCGATGGCGCCCTCATCCTCGCCTCCGGTAATGACCCAGCCGCTCGAACCGTCCCATCCCTTCCGCGCCCCATCCCCCTGGTAGCCCTCCACCAGGACCCGGGCGTACCGTTCCAGGGCCTGGCGATAGGCCCGCCGGCGGGCCTTGTCCGCATGGATATGGCTCCGGGCCAGGGCAGCCGCCGCCAGGCAGGAATCGGCCGTGTTCAAGGGCAGGCCGTCCTCCCGGCCGGCCCACAATCCTCCGGGGTTGCCGGCTGTAGTCCGCACCGGCTGCTGCCGCGCAATGAGTCGATCGCCCCACCCCAACGCTGCATTCAGGAAACGTTTCTGCCTTCCCGCCAAATCGTAGCCGGCCAGCAGGGCGCGAATCGACGCGGCTGACGTCCACGCGGCGGATTCGGTCTCCTCCGTGTCCCGGGTCTCGATCCAATCGCAAATCTCCACCAGGGTGTGTTTCAACTGCTTCTTGGCGGCTTTTCGGAAGAGCTTCTTGGCCTGAAGCTGAGCCGGCATGGCTACGGCCAGCAACAGGATAAGCAGAAACAGCTTCCTTGCGGAGAAACATTTCATGGGAATTTTCGACTTCCCGCCGTGCCTTTCAGGCGGAGGCTGGCGGGGCGACAGGTGGGACCGATGTCCGTCAGTGGTTAGTGGTTAGTGACTAGTGGTCAGCCGCTCCCCCGCCCCGCCGTGCGGATCATACAGGGTGAACCATGGGTCTTTCGGATGAGTGAAGGGTGAGGAGTGGAAAGTGGCCGGCCAAGGGCTTCGCGAAAAGGCAAGTGCCTAATGACTTGGCTGCACTTCTTAAATGACGATACCGAAACCTACAAGATGCTTTGCGTGTCGTTCAAACAACTATCCACTAGTCACTAGCCACTATCCACTATTCACCTGGCCGCGACGCCGTCGCATACGACGCGGCTGCTCACAAGGGACGAAAAGGGCGTGTTTCAGGCCGGGCCGGGCGCGGGCCACTGACTTGCGGCCTGCGTGGCAGCGGGGGTGATGGGTGCAATGTCCCCGGGCTCGCGCCCGGGGTTCGAGGTGAACTGCCAATCCAGCCATCGGCCACCGGAGGACAACGGTGCCGCCGGCTGTCCCGTTCGGATTACTTCTCCAGAACGAACTTGGTCATCAGGTACTTGTATCGACCCTGTTCCTCCGGTCCGATCTCCTTGTCCACCATCCGGGCCGTGGCCACATC
>JAPPFQ010000055.1:0-2524 GCA_028875135.1 Acidobacteriota bacterium | reverse complement strand
CGACCACCTGTTCCTTGCGATAGACGTCCGAAGTGACGGAGTTTCCTTCCAGCACATATCCCAGGTCGCCAAAACCGCTCTTGGTGATGTGCTCGACGGTGACTCCCGAGGACGCCTTGGTGTCGATACTGATCTGCCGATTCCAGTAGTCCTTGTTGTTCAGGGACCAGTTGTAATAGGTAACGACCACCTCCACATCCTGGTTGACCTGGTCGATCTCCAACTGATCCTTGAAGCTGGCCGTCTGCAGATTGGCTTCGTCCATCTTCTGGTAGACCTGAACGGTAAAGTCATTCTGGGGGGGCTTGGGCACTTTGGCCTGCTCCACCGCCGGCTCGGGCGCAACCTCTTCCACGGGCTGTCCTCTTTTCTTGCCCTTCTTCTTGGACTTCTTCTGGCTCGCGGAAAGTGGTGAGTGAGGACCTTCCACCAGGCTGGCCACCACCAGACACAGACCGACCGCCAAAGCCAAGCGGCCGCAGAAGCGACAGAGGCCCGAGAGTAAACGTCTCATGGCTTCCTCCTCAAAAAACCCGGCGCGGGTTCGCACCGAATCGGTCAAGATTCCTCTGGGAAACGCCTTCCATTATAGTCCTGACGCCAGCCAGCGCAAGAAAATCAGGCTACATCTTGTATTTACCCAGGTCCTCGTCATTCAGGTTCTCCAGCCAGCGCTTCAGTTCCTCGTCGCCCGACTTTTCCTTGTCGGCCGAGGCTGCCTTGGAGGTCTTGATCACCTCTTCCTCCACGAAAATCGGAGAATCCGTGCGCAGCGCCAGAGCCAGGGCGTCGCTGGGACGGGAATCGATCGAGATCAGGCGGCCTTCCCGTTCCAGCCAGATGACCGCGTAAAAGGTATCGTCCTTGAGCTGGTTCACTACCACCTTCATCACCGAACAGCTCAAACCGTTCAGGATGTTTCTCAGCAGATCGTGGGTCATGGGGCGCGGGCTGGAGATTTTTTCGATCTCCAGGGCAATGGCATTGGCCTCGTAAACGCCAACCCAAATGGGCAGCAGGGCGTTGCCCTCAGCTCCCTTCAAGATCACGATGGGCACATTGGTGACCGGATCCATCATCAAGCCGCGAATCTTCATTTCAATCTGCATTCTCGAGTTCCTCGGTCACCAGTTTCTCGCCACACCTACAGGTTCCGGTCCAGTGTCCTGTCCTGGAAATAAGACTATCACCCAATCAATTCTCCCCGCAAACTGTTGGGGGCGAAATCGGTTACTCTCACCGGAACGAACCGGCCCAGCAACTCCGGAGGACCGCTGAAGTTGACGATCTTGTTTTGAGTCGTTCGTCCCGCCAGCACCCGGCTGTCCCTGCGGCTGGTTCCATCGACCAGGACTTCGAATTCCTTCCCCACCAGGCGGGCATGTCTTTCGAGTTGTATCTTGCGTTGAAACTGTTGGAGCACCTGGAGCCGGCGGCTCTTCTCCGCCTCGGGAATCACCTCCCGGAATGCGAAGGCCTCGGTCCCCGGACGGGGAGAGAACTTGAAGGAGAACATGGAGTCGTATCCGACCGTCTCCACCATGGAAAGCGTTTCCTCGAACTGCTCCTGGGTCTCTCCAGGGAATCCAACGATGATGTCGGTGGAGAGGGCGATTTCCCTCTTGGAGCGCTTCAGGAAGGCGACCTTTTCCAGGTATTGCTCGCGGGTGTAGTCCCGCTTCATTCGCTGCAGGACGGGAGTGGAACCCGACTGCAAGGGCAAATGAATCTGGTTGCAGACCTCGGGAACTGTTTCGATCACCTCCACGATGTCGGGCTGAAAATCGCTCGGATGGGGAGAGGTGAAGCGGACACGTCGGATCCTCTCAATTCCTGCCACCCGACGCAGCAGGTCGGTGAAGGAGGCGATCTCACCCAGAGGGTCCCGCCAGGAGTTGACGGTCTGCCCCAGCAGGGTAACTTCCCGAAAACCCCGGGAGGACAAGCCCTCCACTTCGGAGAGAACGTGGCTGCCGGGACGGCTGCGCTCGGGGCCCCTGGTGTAGGGAACGACACAGAAGGAGCAGAAGCGGTTGCACCCTTCCATAATGGTGACGAAGGCCTTGTAGGGGCTCTCCCTGGTGCCGGCTTCGGTTTCGAACAAGCGGTCGCTGTCCTGGGAAACATCGATCACCTGTTGCTCACCCTGCTCCAGCCTGGAAACCAACCCGGGCAAGAAGGAGTAACTGCTGGATCCGACCACCAGGTCGACCTTGGGAGCCTTTTTGAATATCGCGGCGCCCTCCATCTGGGCCATGCAGCCGAGCAGGCCGATCTTGGCGGTGGGCTTGGCCCCGTAGGTCTGACGCACGGCTCCCAGACGGGAAAACACCTTCTGGTTGGCTTTCTCCCGGATATTACAGGTGTTGAGCAGCAGCAGGTCGGCCTCTGCGGCATTGGAGGTGGGCGCGTATCCCATCTTCACTAGGGTGCCGGCCACCTTTTCGGAGTCGTGATGATTCATCTGACAACCGAAAGTCTCGATAAAGAATTTCTTGCCGTGGGCCATTGTCGACAGTAAGGG
>JAPPFQ010000579.1:6072-6709 GCA_028875135.1 Acidobacteriota bacterium | reverse complement strand
AGACAGGACACCAGAATAGACCGCCATTCACCGATAAGTCAATACGGGCGAGTCTTTTCCATGGTGCTTTGCACTCCTGTCCGATCCGTGCTAAACTCGCCGAGTCAGCATGAAATCCTACCCTTTTTCGACCCTGTCAAATCCAACAGTTACAGTTGGCGTCAAACCTGTGAGGGTGCCCTCCTATTGCTGAAACTGAAGCAAATCCAGATTCACGGGTTCAAATCCTTCGCCGACAAAACCGAACTGACTTTTGACGGATCCGGCATCGCCGCTATCGTGGGACCCAACGGTTGCGGCAAGAGCAACATCTCGGATGCCATTGCATGGGTACTGGGGGAGCAGAGCGCCCGGACCCTTCGCGGCGGGAGAATGCGGGACGTCATTTTCAACGGCACCCGCTCCCGGCTGCCCCTGGGGCTGGCCGAGGTCAGCGTGGTTCTGTTCGATCCGGAGCGGGCGGAGGAACCGACCTCGAACGCTTCCTCCGCCGCTTCGGCTGCGCCGGCCGGCAGCGATCCTGCAGTCGGCCAGGACGGCGCCCCTCGGAAGAGCGAGGAGAAGACTGAGGGTTCCGGCCGGCTCGTTCCCTTCGAGGCCGGGACGGCCCGTGTCTCCGGCAAGAAGCGAAGGCAAT
>JAPPFQ010000579.1:0-6062 GCA_028875135.1 Acidobacteriota bacterium | reverse complement strand
AACCGGGAGAGTTGGTGGTGTCCCGGCGCCTCTTTCGCTCGGGAGCCAGCGAGTACCTCCTCAACGGAAGGAAGGTCCGACTGCGGGACGTTCAGGAGATTTTCCTGGGAACCGGACTGGGGCCCGATTCCTATGCGCTGATAGAGCAGGACCGGGTAGGACTGATCCTGAGCTCCAAACCGTCGGATCGACGGGCCATCATCGAGGAGGCGGCAGGCGTCACCAAGTTCAAGGTCAAGCGCAAGCTGGCTGCCTCGAAACTGGAACAGGCCAGACAGAACCTGCTCCGTGTCAACGATATCACCGAGGAAGTTTCCCGCCAGCTCGACACCCTCAAGCGCCAGTCCGGTAAAGCGCAACGCTACCGGGAGCTCAGTCAAGAAGCCCGGGACCTCTCCAGGAGCCTCTTCTCCGCCCGCGGCCGCCACCTGAAAGCCCAACTGAGCCAGGTGTCGGAACAATTCGAGCAATTCCAGGACCGGGTGGAACGGAAACAGGGCTTCATCCAGAAGCAGGAGACCCGTTTTCGCCGGGAAAACGACGCCCACTTCGAGGCCGAGACCGAATTGAAAGGGCAACGCGAACAGTTGTCCCGGCTGCAGATGGAAAACCAGCGGGACCGGCAGACGATTCAGCATCAGAAGGACCGCTTCGACCAACTGGGAGTCCGGTCTCGCGAAAATGCTCTCGAGCTCGAGCTGCTGTCGGAGCAGGAGAAGCAAACCCGGGCTCAGGTCGGCGAAAGACAGCAGTCCCTCCAGCAGGTGACCCGGCAGTTCGACAGCCTGGAGGAGCAGTACGACGCCCGCAATCGGGAACAGGTGCTCCGGCAGTGCAAGCTGGCCGAGTTGGAGACCTCGGGAGACCGGCTGAGGTCGGAACAACTGGATCTACTGAGTCGAGCGACCACCCTTCGTAGCGCCGTCATCCAGTTGGAGGAGCAGGAAAAGCAACTGGGGTCGCAGTCCGTTCGCCTGGAAAACGAACGCAAACAGGCAGCCCGGGATCGCCGGAGCCTGGCCGACGCCTGCGATAAGGCCGGCAGCCAACACGCCAATGAGGAAGCGCGCCTGCGTGAGTTGGCCGGCAAGGTCAAAGCGCTCTCGACCGAAGTCGACCGGGAAAGGGAGCAGCAGGTTCGAGCCCGGCAGCAGGTCGCCGAGAAGCGGGAAGACCTCAGTGCGCATGAGCAACGGCTTCAGTCTCTGAAGGAACTGGCTGCCCATCACGCCTACAGCGCCGAATCGGTGCGGACGCTGTTGTCGGCGGCCGACCGGTCGGGAGGCGCCGACTTTCGCACCCACGGGATCCTGGCAGATCTGGTGGAGGTGGATACCGAGCACGAGAAGACCGTGGAACAGTTTGTGCGCCAGGAGCTTGAATTTTTCCTGGTGGATTCTCCGTCCAATGCGCGGGAAGGCATCGATCTGCTGCGCGAGAGCGGCTCCGGTCGATCCACTTTTCTGATCCCCGGTGACGGAGCCTCCGATCCGGCTGCCGAGACCCTGGACGTGCTGATTCAGGACCTGGTGGCTCGAGACCCACGGCTCATTCCGATGAGTCGTATCATCCGTGTTCCCTCCCGCCATCGCCAGAGGCTGCGCTCCGCCCTCCCCCATCTGTTTCACAGCCTCATTGCCCCCAGCTACGAGGCGGCCCTGGAGATCGCTCGCGCCCATCCGAAGTTGACTGTGTTGACGCCGCAGGGTGAGGTATTTCGAGGGCAGCTCATTTCCGGCGGCAGTGGGGACCAGCGCGGACACCTCTCCCTCAAGCGGGAGATCCGCGAGCTGGGCCGCCGGCTCGAATCGTCCCGCCGGGACGTTCTGTCGCTGGAGCAACGGTTCGAGGCTCTGGATCGGTCGGTGCAAGCCGGTGAGCAGGAGCTGACCCGGGTGAACCGCCAGGTGCAGGAACTGGAAAAGGAGCTGGTAGGCTCCGATCACCGGCTCGAGCACCTGGCCGGCGAGCTCGAGCGCCTCAACCAAAGGGAGCGGGAACTCGCCGGGGAAATCCGGAGGGTGGATCAAGAGCGGTCGGAAATCGGCCGGCGCCGCCTCCAATCCGGATCGGAAATCACACAAGCCGAGGCACGCAAGACCGAGGTCGACCAGGCCATCGACTCCAATCAGGCCGAGTGGCGCCGCTTGAGGGACGAATGGTTGCAACATTCGCAGCAGCTCAGCCAAACAGGCTCGGAAATGGCCGCTTGCGGTGAGCGCAAGCTCGCTACCGAGGCCGACCTGGAACGGGTTCAAGCCAACCTGCAAGCCTGCCTCCAACGCGGGACCAGGCTCAATGCCCAGCGGGAGGAGTGGTCCGGTCAGAGCCTGGAGATACAGACCTCCGTTCGACACCTGGAGGCAACCGTGTTCGATCGATCCGTGCAACGCGCGTCTCTGGAGGCCGAGGTCGGGATCAAGGAGGGCCGGTTGGAGGGGTCCCGAAAGGCCCAGGCAAAACTGGGAGAAGAACTGCAGGGGTGGCGCCTGGAACTGGACGATCTAAGGAACCGGAAGACGCAAATCGAGGTCGACCGCGCCCGACTCTCCTCCGACTACTCCCACCTGGCAGAGACCTGCCGCCAGGAACTGGGGGAACCCCTGGATTCGCTGCAGGTTGAGGAGGCCGGCGAATTCAGCCACGAGTCCTTTCGGAAAGCGGAGGAACGATACCACCGGCTCAGGAACCGCCTGGAATCCATGGGACCGGTAAACATGATGGCCCTGGAGGAATTCCGGGAGTGCGAGGAGCGGTTCGATTTCCTCAACCGGCAACGCCAGGACCTGCTCGATTCCATTGAGGATACCGGCGCCGCCATCCGCGAGATCGACGAGGTCTCCTGCGAACAGTTTCAGCAAGCCTTCGACGCCGTGAACCTGAACTTCCGGGAGAGTTTCCGGGAATTGTTCGGAGGGGGTCGGGGCGAAATGAAATTGCTGGACCCTCAGGACCTGCTGGAGACGGGGATCGAGATTGTCGCCCAGCCCCCGGGGAAACGATTGCAGAACGTGCTGCTGCTCTCCGGCGGCGAAAAGGCCTTGACCGCCATCGCCCTTCTGCTGGCCATTTTCAGTTACCAACCCAGCCCTTTTTGCGTTCTGGACGAAGTCGACGCTCCCCTGGACGACGTCAACCTGGGGCGATACTCGCAGAAGATCAAGTCCATGAGCGGGGAAACCCAATTCCTGCTCATCACCCACAGCAAGCGGACCATGGAGGCGGCTGACGCCCTCTACGGAGTGACCATGGAAGAGGCCGGCGTGTCCAAACTGGTCTCGGTCCGGATGAACTGATTCTCCTGCCGCCGGCCGTCTTCTTACGGGTTTCAAACGGGTTCTCACATGGGCCTTGACAACCATCCTCCATGTACTAGAATGGCCCCCTCCTGAATGAAAAATCCGGGCAAGCCGAAAGGTTCGAGGGTCTCCTCCCTGCTTCCGCCCGGCGTTCCCAAACGAAAGGACAGCGAGCAATCCTATGGCCGTAGAGAGCCTGCAAACCGAGGTGAACTTACCCCATCACCACCTGGTCGGCAGAGGCAAGGTCCGAGACAACTACGAGTGTGGGGACCACCTGCTGATCATCGCCACCGACAGAATTTCGGCCTTCGACTACGTGCTGGCCAGTGGCATTCCCAACAAGGGACGTATCCTGACTCAGATGTCGCTCTTCTGGTTCGAGCGCATCGGCGATATTGTTCCCCACCACCTGGTAACGGCGGACGTCGAGGAGTTCCCGGCCGATCTTCAGCCCTATGCCCACCTGCTGGCCGGACGATCGATGCTGGTGAAGAAAGCCGAGGTCTTTCCGGTGGAATGCGTGGTCCGGGGTTACCTGGCCGGATCGGGTTGGAAGGAGTACCGGCAGTCCCAGTCGGTGTGCGGCATCCGGCTGCCGTCAGGACTGCCTGAATCGGCCCGCCTGGAGGAGCCTCTTTTTACTCCCGCCACCAAGGCCACCACCGGTCACGACGAAAATATCTCCTTTGAACGAATGGTCGACCTGATTGGGCAGGACACGGCCGAGAAGCTCCGTGACATCTCTTTGGCCATCTACTGCAAAGCCCGGGACTACGCCGTTTCCAAGGGCTTCATCATTGCCGACACCAAGTTCGAGTTCGGCGCCTACCAGGGCGATATCATTCTCGTCGACGAGGTCCTGACTCCGGACTCTTCCCGGTTCTGGCCGGCTTCGGACTACCAGCCCGGCAAACCCCAGCAGCCCTTCGACAAGCAGTTCGTGCGGAACTACCTGGAAGAGATTCACTGGAACAAGAAGCCCCCCGCGCCCAAGCTGCCCGACTGGGTTGTGGAAGCGACCAGCCGGAAGTACATGGATGCTTTCGAGCGCCTCACCGACAGAACGCTGGATAGCTGACTGCCGGCAGTTCGCCTTGCAGAGAACTACGGAGCCTTCCGATGAAGTCTATTCCCTTTACTTGACACAAAATTGGATTGAACAAGAGGTTTCTTCCCTGTTCAAGGCGAACTTCAGTCTCCATTGTAGAAGACTGTCCCTGAAAACTGCCAAATGGCGCGGACTTTCGGTGAGAAATGCGGGCTCGCTTCTACGACCTACACATTCACTCGCATTACTCCAGTGACGCTGACCATCCTCCCCGGCGGCTTTTCGAGATGGCTTGCGAAGCCGGTCTTGCCGGTCTCTGCATCTCCGACCACGACACGGTGGCGGCCATCGCCGAGGGAACGCGCCTGGCCCGGGAATTTCCCCTCGAGTTCTACCCCAACGTCGAGGTCAGCACTCATTACCGGACCCGCAAGTTCCACGTGCTGGCCCCTTTGGTCGACTACCGGTCTGCCGAGTTGCAGTCAAGGCTTCAAGGCTTGGCCGAGGGACGGCGCCAACAGGCGAAAGCACGGATCGAGCGTTTGCGGGACTCGGGTTTCGAGATTACCTATGAAGAGGTCATCCGAGCTACCCGCAACCCGATACCGACGGGCCCGGCCATCGCTCAAACCCTCTTGGCAAAGTCCGAATCCCATGCGTCCCCCAGGCTGCACCGATATCTTCACGGGAAGGAAGCCGCTCGAGGGGTCATTGCCTTCTATCGAGACTTTTTTGCCCCCG
The DNA here is from genome assembly GCA_028875135.1 of Acidobacteriota bacterium. Classification (GTDB taxonomy): domain Bacteria; phylum Acidobacteriota; class Terriglobia; order Versatilivoradales; family Versatilivoraceae; genus Versatilivorator. The sequence goes on along the minus strand of JAPPFQ010000579.1, from coordinate 971 downwards.
GAAAGCCCGCCTTTGCCGAGATGGAGCGGCTCTGCACCCTGGAAGCCCTGCAGTTGATCCGCCGGGCAGGCGGCGTCCCGGTGCTGGCCCACCCGGGAGCTCCCGGCTATGAGGCCGACGAGAGTGTTCTCCAGACCTTTGTCGCTCATGGGCTGGCGGGGCTGGAGGTCTATTCCTCCTATCACGAGCCCCGTTCCACTCGACGGTTCTCGGATTGGGCGGCCCGCTGGGACCTGGTGAAGACGGCCGGCTCGGATTTTCACGGGAGAGTCAAACCCCACGTTCGCATCGGCTCGGTCAAGGCCCGCGGCAGGGAGATGATCGAAGAGCTGATGGACAGGAGGGACTGACCGGATGGAGCCTCTCCACGACCTCAACTCCCTCGACTGGGTCATCCTGGCGGTGGTGTTCGTCTCGGTGTTGGGCAGTCTCATGAAGGGATTCGCCCGGGAGGCCTTCTCCCTGGCGTCGGTCGTGGTCGGAATCGTGCTGGCTTCCTGGCTCTACCCCATGACCAGCGGTTTTTTTCTTCAGTTCGCCAGCAGCCACGACCTTGCCGCCATCCTGGGCTTTGTGACGATATTCTGCGGATGTCTGATTGCAGGAGCCCTGGTCTCCTTCTTCGTGCACAAGTTCGTGAGACTGGCTCACCTGCAATGGTTCGATCGCCTGCTGGGAGCCGCCTTCGGACTGATTCGGGGATGGATGATCGCCACCGTTATGGTTCTGCTCCTGACCGCCTTCCCGGTGCAGTTGGCCAGCATCCGGGAAGCCAGGTTGGCTCCCTTTCTCCTGGTCAGCGCCCGGGTCCTGGTCCTGCTCACCCCTCGGACCCTGAAAGATCGATTCATGGAAGGCTACGGCGAAGTGGAGAGGCTCTGGCGGGAACAATCCGAGCCGCCGGGCGAAGAGGAAGCCTAGCAGTCTGTCGGACTTAGACTCACGAGGGAACTCGTAGACTCCCATTTCTG
>JAPPFQ010000348.1 GCA_028875135.1 Acidobacteriota bacterium | reverse complement strand
GCCTACAACACCACCCTGTGCCTCCTGAGCCTGATCGGCCTGGCGCTGGAGGAGTGAGGGCGGGGCAACCTAATTCTCCCCCTCCGCAAACGCCTCAAACTCCCGCTCCACGCCCGCCTGGTCGGCGTCGCCGGAGTGGATGTAGACGCGGTAGTGGAAGCGCACGGTCTCTCCCTCGGGCAGCAGGTAGCTGCCGTCCCTGGTGTCGTCGCCGTAGAAATCGTGCAGTCCGAAGGGGTTGGCGGCAAACAGGGAATAGCCCCGGGCGTGCCAGTGGGTGGGATGGCGAAAGCTGCCGGGATGGTCCAGGATGGCCACGCCCAGGGTCTCGGAACCCACCCGGGTGGTGTAGTCCACCCAGCGGGCCGGCTTCCCCCAGCATCCGGCTTCGCCCCGGCCTCCCTCCGAGTTTCGGATCAGCAACCCCTTCTTCTCGGTGAAGGGTTCGGCCAGGCGCATGCCGAAGGATCCCTCCTTGGTGTCGCCGAACTTCACGGGTCCGCGGGCAGCGGTGAGCTGTACCTCCAGGTCCATGACCCGCGACTCGGGACGGTTGTAGATGCGGACCTCCCGGGTCTCGGTGAGGAACAGCTCGCCGCCGCGGGTCAACCAGTGGTTGCGGGACTTGAGCACACCCACATCGACCCCGCTTTCGACGCGCTCGAATTGCTGGTGCCGGATGGTTCCGCATTCCGGTGTCTCGCTCCAGAAGTCCACGCCGTTCACGTCTCCGTGGGTGAACCAGACGCCGGTGTGGTGGCGGTGGTCCCGACTCTCTCCGGGAATGTCTTCGATCATGGGGAAGCCCCGGGTGACCACCGTCCCCGTGGCTGAGCGCAGCGGGAAGAAGATGGGCTTGTTGTAGCCCTGGAAATGGTAGGAGGTGAAGGGCTTGCCGTCGATCAGGATGTCGACCTGCCGGTCGCCCTGTTTCAGGACCACCCCGCCCTTTTCCCGTTCGGAGGGTTCGCCGGTCTTTTCCTCCGGCCCCCCGCGTCCCGAGCAGGCCAGTTGCAGGCCGAAGGCAAGGGGGATCAGGAATTTCCAGGCTCCGGACCGGAGACGTCCGGAGCCCAGGGCGTTGATGGGCGGTCGCGATGCCAGGCGAAGAGTGTTCATGGGAGCCTCCAGTTCAGTGTTCCGGAAGATCGGTTCACTTCCGGGATGCCTTTGCCGGTGCCGCCGCCGTCCGGGACCCCGCCCTCCCGGCGGTTTCAGAGAACCCGGCGGAAGAAGCCGGCCAAACCCGCTCCCAGCAGCAGCACCGAGACCAGCCGGACACACCAGGGATGCCAGGAGAGTCTGCGGCAGGCTCGGTTGAGCAGGAAAATCAGCGCCGCCGCCAGAGCCAGGACACAGGAGAGTCCTAGGCCCCAGCCGAGATACCCCGGGGCCGAAGCCTGGGATGCCCGGGCAAGCAGCCCCGAGGAGAGGTCGGCCCCGAAAAGCAGGCCGAAACAGCCGCCGATGGCCCAGCGGTTGGCGGTCTCCTTCACCAGCAGGTTCTCGGCCGCGATGTAGGCCAGGCTGAGGGCGGTGGCCGAAGCCAGAAAGGTTTCGGGGAGACGGATCGGTCCCAGGGTGGCCAGCAGCGCCATCAACCCCTGCGCGGCCAGGAAGGCTCCCGCCACCCGCACGGCGCCGCCCGGGCCGGGGACCGTCAACAGCAACCCCAGCAGAAACCCGATGGGGACGGGAGCGGTGGCCGCCTGCCTGGCGCCCAGGGCCAGACCCCGCACCAACCTGCCGGCCTGCAGCCTCCATCCCCGGCCCACCTCCAGGCTGGCCGTCGGGTTCTCCAGGTTGAAGTTGAGATCGGCCTGACCTCCGGGGTGGCGCACCCTGGCCAGGTTCCAGTGGCCGGAATCGGTGAGGCTCGGCAGGGTTACCGTAAAGTTCAGCCGCTCGACCGCGCCCCCGAATCGGTAGTTCAACAGGCACTCCAGTTCGCCCGGCCCAGGCCCCTGGCGCCAGTAGACTAGCTCGGCGCGGCCTTCCTCCTCGCCGGACCGGATCCGATAGTTGTCCACCAGGCGTGGAAGATGGCGGGGAAGAGCTCGGCTGACCTCTTCCCGGGAGATAAGGCGGTCCCGGTCGAGGTCGAGTTGGTCCACGAAGTCCAGGTCCCGCAGGTTGATTCGCAACCGCAGTTGAGCCGTCTTTTCCTCGACCCGGATGTCGGAGTAGCTGACTCCGGTGGTGTGGGCACGGGACGGATGGGCGGCCATGAGGATGACGGCGGCGCCCATGCCGAACCGGAGGGCCCATCTGATAGTGGAGAGTGAAGAGTGGGGAGTGGAGAGTGAGTTAATCCATGCGTCAAGCATCTTTTCGGTCTCGGCGGCGTCCTTCAAATTAGTCCGGCCCCGCCCGGCAGGGCGGGGGCGGCACTTGTCTGAAACACCCATGTCTCGCCCCTATGCGGCGTCGCGTATGCCCCCTTCCGCATCAGCCATCGCCTGCGGCGAGGCAAACGCGGCCTCCCTTCGACCACGCCGCAGCCCGCAGCCGAGCCGGAGGGGGGCCAACGCGGCGTCCCGAAAGCGAAGCCCGCCGTCGAGCCAGAGGGGGCAATCGCGGCGTCCCGATGGGGCCCGGGTCTCCGAGGTTCGAAACAGGTCCCGGTTTCACTCTGTATGATCCGTCCCGTCGTATGGGACGGGGGGGCTATCCACTCTCCACCATTTACTCTTCACTAGCTCCGCGGGGCCCCTCCCAGAACCTGCTGCATCTGTTCATGAATCAGGCCGTTGGTGGCCAGCGTCTGCGGCTGGTAGATGGAATAGTCGCGGCCGCTGAAGCGGCTCACCAGGCCGCCGGCTTCCCGAACCACCAGCAGGCCGGCCGCCGTGTCCCAGGGCTTCAGGTATGTTTCCCAGAAGCCGTCGAACAGCCCCGAGGCCACGTAGCACAGGTTGAGGGCCGCCGAGCCGTCTCGCCGGATGGATTGGGCCTGGCGCACGAAGGCGGAGAAGTGTCGCAGGGCCTCCTGCGGACTCTGCCGCACCTGGGGCGGAAATCCGGTGGCCAGCAGGGCATGCTGCAGCTCCTCCACGCCGGAGACTCCGATCCTTCTCCCGTTCCGAAAAGCCCCGCCGCCCCGTTCGGCCACGAACAGTTCGTCGGTCATGGGCTGATAGACGGCCCCGACCCGAATGTCGTCGTTCTCCTCCAGGGCGACCGAGGTGCAGAAGACCGGGTATCCGTGGGCGTAGTTGGTGGTCCCGTCCAGGGGATCGATCACCCACTTGAACTCGGAGCTCTTCTCGGTGGCGGTTCCTTCCTCGGCCAGGATGGAGTGGTGGGGGAAACGGGAGGTGAGCAGATCCACGATCTCCTTTTCCGATCTCCTGTCGACCTCGGTGACCAGGTCGGCTTCGCCCTTGAATTCGACGGTCTTCACCCGCCGGTAGTGTTCCCGCAGGATGTCCCCGCCCAGCCGGGCTGCCTCCACGGCAACCGCCAGATAGTCGCGCATGGCCTGTCCTTGCCTCCGCCTTCCGGAACATTATCACATTGCCCGAAAGCGGCTGCGCTATAATGGAACCCAAGGACACCGGCCGGATTTCGTCAACGGGGAGGTCAATATGATGGTGAAAGCAAAGAAGATGCTACCCCTGATCGGGTTGTCGCTCTTGATGGTGGCCGTGTCGGCCTCGGAACCGGCCCGCCCGGTCGAATCCGCCGGAACCGAGGTGCCGTCGATCTCCCTTAACGCCGAGGTTCCATCCAAAACGGCCGTGCCCGAAGCCGGCCCGGCGGCCGATGAGGACCGGCTGATTCTGGTTCTGAGGACACGTGGCCATCGGATCAGCATATATGGCGGAGTCCGCACCCCGAAGTACACGGTGCATGACGACAAGGGAGTCCTCCTGGCCCGGGAGATCGGCATCGCGGCGCTGAAGGAGAAATTCCCGGCGCTGCATGAGGTGGCCACCGGCGTAGCCTGGTCGGGAATCCAGGGATCGTTCGGCTACCGAGGGAAATGATGGCCAGAGGATGGGAGAGCAAGGCGGTTGAGGCGCAGATGGAGGAGGCCGGGGAGGGATTTCGGACAGGCAAGGCAGCCGCAAGACCCGCCTCCGGAAACATCTCTCGAGAGCGCCGCTCCCTCCTGTTGACCAGGACACGCATTCTGAATGAATTGCATGCCACCGCCAACGACCGCTACCGAGACCTGCTGGGAACTTCCCTGGCGGCCATCGACGAGCAGTTGTCGGCATTGAAGTAAAGCTGTCCCCTCGCCGCCCCCCACCCGCCCGGGGAGCCGGTCATTCCGGCAAGGCCCCAACGGTTGCTTGCATTGTCCACCTTCCGCAGCCTCGTCTCAGCACTGTTACAGGTTGCCGTCCCTTTACCAGCCCGCGTCCAGGCCGAAAGCCGAGGCGATTCCGCAACGGAGGCGGACACCCCCCCGTCCTTGCGCGCCCAGGTGGTGGATTCCGACCTCAGGGCCATTGCCGGAGTCCGGGTAATGCTGCTTTCGGAGCGGGGACGTGTCCTGGCCCAGACTTCCAGCGGTCCGCAAGGAGACTTCCAGTTTGAGACCGTCCCACCGGAGGCCCGCGCTCTCAGATTGAGCCATCCCGACTTCGAGGAGCTGGTTCAACCCCTAAGTGGCTGGAAGGCCGCTTACACGCTGGTTCCCCGGCGGGTGGTGCAGTCGCTGACGGTCACCGCCACCCGCACCCCGCGCACCTGGAGAAACATCCCCTCGGCCGTCTCGGTGCTGGGGGAAGCGGAGTTGGGTCAGTCCCCGGCAATCACCGTGGACGACGCCCTGCGCCGGATTCCGTCCTTCAGCCTCTTTCGGCGCAGCAGCAGCCTGGTGGCCCACCCCACCAGCCAGGGGGTGTCCCTGCGGGGGATCGGACCCAGCGGCGTCAGCCGCACCCTGGTGTTGTGGGACGGGACACCGCTCAACGATCCCTTCGGAGGTTGGGTCTATTGGAGCCAGTTGGACAAGTCCAGCCTGGAGCGCATCGAGGTGGTCCCCGGGGGAGGTTCCAGCCTCTACGGGAGCTCGGCTCTGGGAGGCGTGATTCAGGCCTTCTCCAAGGCGCCCCCGGCCCCGCGGTTCGAGCTGGACCTGCGGGGCGGCTCCCTGGGCACCGCCCGCGCCGACCTGCTGGGCTCGGTCGGAGGGGAACGCTGGAGCGGCCTGGTTTCCGGCTCTTTCTTTCACACCAACGGGTTTCACGTGGTGGCTCCCGATGACCGCGGACCGGTGGACGCGCCGGCCAGGTCCCGCGCCTACGCGGTCCGGGGGGCGGCCTTCTACCAGCCGCGTGACGGGGCGCAGGGGACCCTGCGCCTGGAGCATTTCGGCGAAGATCGGGGAAACGGCACCCGGCTGAGGGAGAACGCCACCGGCGTCACCCGGGTTCGAGCCCTCTACCGCCGGAAAGACGACCGGGGCAGGGAGTGGCAGTTGGGCGCCTACGGGCTGACCCAGACCTTCGACAGCAGCTTCACCGCCGTTCCCTCCCACCGGCAGCTGGAGTTCCTGACCCGAGAACAGCACGTGCCCTCCCGCAGCGCCGGCGGTTCCCTGCAGTGGACGGGCCCGCTGGGACAGCGCCACCTGGTGACTTCCGGAGTGGATTGGCAATGGGTGAGGGGACACAGCCGGGAGACCGGCTACCGCTCGGGGATGCCGGCTCAGTTTCAGGTATTGGGCGGAAGCCAGCAACTGGGCGGCGTCTACCTCCAGGACCTGGTGGCCCTGGCGCCGCGCTGGCAACTGCAGTTGGGGGCCCGGCTGGACGGCTGGTTCAACCACGACGCCGTCCGCGAACAGGTTCCGCTGCCTTCCGGGACCTCCACCCTCCGCGAGTTTCCCCGGCGCGGAGGCGGCATGCTCAGTCCCAGGGGCGGGGTCTCCTATCATGCCACCGAGGCCCTGACCTTCAGGGGAGCCGTCTACCGCAGCTTCCGGGCGCCGACGCTCAACGAGCTCTACCGCGGATTTCGGGTGGGCAACGTGGTCACCCTGCCCAACGAGAACCTGCGGCCGGAAACGCTCCGGGGCGCGGAGGCGGGGGTGGACTGGTACGGCGGGTCCCGGATCAGGGGCCGGCTGACGGCCTTCTGGAACGGCCTGAGCCAGGCCATTTCCAACATCACGCTGGATGCCACCTCGGCGCTCATCACCCGCCAGAGGCAGAACGTCGGCCGCGTCAACGCCCGCGGCCTCGACGCCGACCTGGAGCTGCGCTTGAACCGGGACTGGAGGCTGCAGGGAGGCTACCTGCTGGCCGATTCCACCTTCGGCCGCTTTCCGGAGAATCCCGGGGTGGAGTCGAACCGGTTGCCCCAGGTGCCCCGCCACCGGCTCACGGCCTCGCTGAGCTATGCGCGCCCCGGCGTCCTCAACGCCTTCCTGATGGCCCGTTTCGCGGGCTTGCAGTTCGACGACGACCGCAACCTCCGGCCGCTGTCCAAGACCACCCTGCTGGACCTGCATCTTTCCAGAAGGGTGCACCGAAACCTGGTGCTGACCCTTGCCGTGGAGAACCTTCTCGACCGCCCGATTCCGGTTTCGAACACCTCGGTGTTGGGCATCGGTCCCCCCCGGATGATCACCACCGGCCTTCGCCTGGCGTGGTAGGGGGCGGGTGGGATTTTGGATAGGAGCCCTCCGTCCCCGACGGCGGGACGGATCATACGAGAGTGAAACAAGAGAAGTTCATGGCCTGTCGAGAACAAGATTATTGAACATC
>JAPPFQ010000614.1 GCA_028875135.1 Acidobacteriota bacterium | reverse complement strand
GTTGTAGGGGATCTGGGCCAGCGTGTCCCGCCAGGCCTCGTTGCTGACCAGGATGGCCGCGTAGTCCCGGTACTTGCCGTCCAGCCCGGCGGTCGTGAGCACGGCGTCGGCATGTTCCCGCAACTCGTCCATTGTCAGCGGCGGCACCGCGCCCACCGCGCGGACGTGATCGGTCACGACTCTCTTCAGAAAGACCCGGACCAGCTTGTCGTCGGGAATGTTGGACTGGGCGGGGCGATAGGCCTGCTTGGGGACCTTGGCCGGAAGCGTCAGCAGAACCCCGTTTCCGGAATCCGGCGCCCTCTTGAGATCATCCGTTACCTTCCGGATCATGCTGGCGACTCCCTCCTGGCCCCGTAGCGGGATCCCTCTTCAGGTATAGGCTCCAAATCCGAAAAACCAGTGTTTCTTGGCAAAGCGATAGGCCCAGTTTTCTTCCGGCAGCTCATTGCCGGGATTGTACTGGCTGGGTCTGGATTCCATCTGTTCCAGTTCCGGCATGGCCCCGTGCCGCAGGGTGGTGTCTTGAGCCCCGTTGCGCTCCACCACCTGCTTGAGCAGATCGGGCCGTTCCAGGACGATACACCCCTGGGTAGCCTTGGCGGCCGTCCGCCGGAAATCCTCCAGCAGCGGCGACTCGGTCATGGTCTTGAACAGGTCCCCCCGGTTGTCGTGAATGGACTCGTTGGCGAACTGAATCACGGGGCAGGGCTCCACGTCTCCAAAGGGGCTGATGTGGTGGCTGATCCCGGTGGCCGCCGGACAGAGCGCCTCTCCCCGGTCGTCGTAGTAGGCATCCACGATCCCGATCGGCTTGAGGTTGCGCATGTCCAGCACGAACCGCCGCAGTTGAAGGCCCTGCTCGGCTGTCAGAGCGAGCTGGGGATTGGCGATGGGCCCCACGGCCCGGTAGGTGTGGAACCAGGTGTAGTGAACTCCCATATCGATGAGCCTGTCGATCCAGGACTCCCGGACCAGGTCGTCGAAGTTGCTCTGGCAGACGCTGGTGGCCACTCCGGTGATCAGACGGTGGCGCAGGCAGGCCTCGATGCCGGCCAGCGTCCGGTTCAGGACGCCCTTGCGCCCACGCCGCACGTCGCTGACGGCTTCGGTCCCCTCCACGCTGACCAGGGGCGTGGCGTTGCCGGCGCTGCGGAGTTCCGCGGCCATCCTGTCGGTGATGGCGTGCCCGTTGGTGAAGATCTGGAAGTAGCAGTCGGGGTGCGCCTTCAGGATGGCAATGAGGTCGGGATGGAGGAAAGGCTCCCCCCCGAGGATCCCGAAAAAGCTGTTTCCATGTTTCTTGGCGTTGCCGATCAATCGGTTCATGTCCTCCAGGCTGATCAGCGACTGCGGCTTGTCGACATCCACCCAGCACCCCTGGCAGCGGAGGTTGCAGCTATTGGTGATGGAAACATAGAGAAACGGGGGAAAGGTCTGCCCCTGCTTGAGCCGTGCCTTGAACCGCTGAACCGAACGGATGCCCTTGTATCCGAAGTTGTAGCCGATCTTCCACAGCAGGCGGGCGTCGGTGGTTCGCACCATCCGGTAGCCAAAGGAGAGCATCGTGGTCAGCATTAAACTAAATTCCCCAGTCGTCCTCGGTGGGAGCCGGCCGGCTGTCCTTTACGGTCTGGGAGCGCTCCTGGCGGGCGGCCAGCTTGGCCTTGGCTCGTTCGGCCCGTTCCTGGATATCGCCGGCCGAGGGCAGGCTCATCAGCACCTCGTCCGGAATGTCGAAATCCTTCTTCAGCTTGCGCAGGCACTTCTTGCGCTCCAGCAGGGCTCGAGACTCGTCCCGCTCGGTGGAGAAGCGCTGCCGGGCTTCCGTCTGACGCTTCCGCAGGGAGCCGTAGAGATCCCCGCCCAGCAGGGCCGAGATGTCCACCTTCATGGCCTCGCGCTGAATGTCCTCCTGCCGGACCACGTCGCCGTTGATGGGGCCGCTCTTGTACTTGGGAAAGAGAATGGCCACCTCGGGACAGACCCGGGAACAGGCCGGGCAGTCCGTCTTACAGTTGCTTTCGTTCTGAACCTGGATCTTGTCCTCGTGCACCCCGTAGACGTCAAAGAGACAAAAGCTCAGGCACTGCATGCAGTTGGTGCAGCGATTGTAGTCAATCACCGGAAACCAGGGTTTCCATCCGCCGGGCCCCGGCAGCTCGGTTTGCCCTCGCACCTCCTCAACGGCATCCAGAATCTGGGAGGTTTCGAGACCGTCGATGTCCCGATAGTAGAGCCTGTCTCCGTTCCCGTTTCCCATGGCGGGAAGCGGTTCTTCCTTGCCGAAATATCCCAGAAGAAGCCAGGCGCCTTCCTGCAGGTCTCCGATCCGGCTGTCCGAACGGATGACCGAAACTTCATAGCCCTTGTCGAGAAGGCTGCGGGTCAGGTCGTAGTGCCGGTCGCCGCCAGGCAGGCGCCGTCCGCCGTTCTGGTAGAGGCCGATCCGGAGAGGCGGCTTTGGCGCGATCACGACGATTCCTCCGCTTTCAAACACCCTTCAAGGAGACGCTCGACGACCGATCCGGCGCTGTCAACACGCATGTTCAGAATTTCAACCGTGTCTTCAGTCAGAGGGGCCTGAGCCGCTGAAAAAAGCCACTTTACGGCTCTCGGATAGCAGGCTGCAATCCGGATTCCATCCTCCGCTGCCAAGCGCTTCAGCCGCGGGTCGCGCCGGGCCGACATCTCGCACAGATCGGGAACCGCCTCAAAAATTACCCCCGACCGGGTGAGCCCTTGGAGGACTTCATCCTTGACATCCGGAGCGATCACCTTGGCGTATGCGCAGCGACAGTAGAGAATTTTTGCCGGCGGCGCCGTCACCTGTCCCGGGATTGCGCGATCCGGCGTGGCAGCATCGTGACTGTTTGCCATATTCAAGCGGGAGCGGCCCCCGCGGCCACCATGCCGGACTCTGACGCCCGCAGCCGATGGGTGGGCGTGGGTCGCGCCGGCCGGAAAGCCTCCAGGTGCTCGACCTTGAGCAACAGGCGGTCATCCCGGCCAATGGCCTCCAAAACTTGCTGTAGCAGGTTCCTCAGGGCTTCCGGATCGGCCTCTGCCCGCAGGTTGACAATGAGTTCCCCGGCCGTCAGGGGTTCTTGCAACGCATGGGACTGTTCCGGAACGCCGTCGGTCCCGGTCAGGTTGGCCACCCCGATGTCGTGTCCCTGCTCATCAGGGGTCAAGGTCATCTTCAGGTGGGCGACTTCCCGGGATCGGAGGCGTCGCTGGATGGCCGTCATGGCTTCACGCAGAAGAGCGTTGCCGTCAAAGGCGGAGGCAGCCTCCACTCGCACGCTGCAGTTGAGCCAGCCGAGCAGAGCCTCTCCCTCGGCATAGGTATCGTAATCCACTTCCAGGTCCTCCCGGGTGTAGTTCCGGGGCTGGGTGATCTGTTCGAACCATTCCTCCATCCCTCCGCCTTGGCGCGCGGAAACAGCCAGCACCCGGTCGGGGGAGAACGACTCCTTCAGCGCCTGGCGAAGTCGCTCCAGGCGTTGGGGGCTGAGGAGGTCGATCTTGTTGATAACGATGATGTCGGCTTCCTCCAACTGCTTGCGGTAGACGTAAACCACCTTGGGCGAGAAGGATCTCCCAGGCTCCAGTTCCAGAATGCGCAGCGCTCGAACCGGGTCCACCATCACGCTCAGGGGTGCGATCCAGTAGTTCCCGCCGTACATGCGCCGCAGGGGATAGTCCACCGTGGCCTTTAAATCGGTGCAGCTTCCCACCGGCTCGGCCAAAAAGACATCGGGGCGCTGTTCCCTCGACAGGCGTTCGGAGGCGCCTACCAGGGAATCGAACTTGCAGCAGAAGCAGCCGCCCGTAATCTCTTCCACGGGAAAGCCGCTGGAACCGAGCAGGGCGGTATCGACCAGGCCGTGGCTCTGGTCGTTGGTGATCAATCCCACTCGAGACCCACGGCATTGCAAGAGTCGGGCCAGTCTCAGCACGGCCGTGGTCTTGCCGGCCCCCAGAAAACCACCGATCATGATGTAGCGGGCCTTATCCACTGGCGTCTCTGTTCCCCGATTGCTCTCTCATCTTGTCGATGGTGAGATCCAGAATCTCCACGTACCCCTGAACGTCCACGCTGTTGGACTCCGGGGCGCCGCTGACGCTGTAGAGCCAGCCCTTACCGTAGGGATCGGAGTCGACCAGGCTGATATCCTGCTCGATCAGGGGGTTGACACCCTCGAAGACCCCGTCGATGACACAATAGAGATCGGTCAGGGCCTTGAAGGCTTCGATCCAGCCGATGGTCTGGCCGACGCTGACCGGTTGCCCGGGCTTGGCATCGAATTCGAATTCTACAAGATCGCCGAGCATTCGTGTGGCGAATTTGGTCATTCCCACCCGCCACAGGCCGGATTGCTGCTCCACAGTCCAGAAGTGAGAGGCGGTATAACGGCGATCTACCGGCAGCCGCGTCGAAAATCGGGAGCGCTTGTAACGAATTTGCTGCTGCCGGTCTTGTCCCATTCGGATGGTTCCGCGCTCTCTCAAGCGGCGCCGGCCTGACCAATCCCTATCGCGGGTGACCTGCCCGGATGCTCCGCGACCGGAATCGATTCGATTGCGCGTATGAAACCGTTCCAGTCGGGCTCCGAGGTGAGATGGCACCAGGAGAGGCGAAGCGCTCCTTCCATGCGAGCCTCGTCCAGTCCTTGAGCGCTCAACACGTGGCTGCAGCTTTCGGAGGTCGAGGTGCAGGCAGATCCGTTGGAAATGGCGGCCACCCGGCTCACCGCCTCGATGGCTTCCTCCGAGTCGATTCCCGGAAAGGTCAAATTGACGATCTGGGGGACGGTCCGGTCGAGTTCCCCGTTGAAAACCGGCTTGAGCGGCTCCAATTTCTTCAAGAGAACTTTCTTGAAGTATCGACAGGCCGCGTTGCGCTCCTCGTGCTCCATCATGGCCAGTTCCGAAGCTTTGCCCAGGCCGGCGATGAGCGGAACCGGCAGCGTCCCCGGCCGCAATCCCAGCTCCTGACCTCCCCCATGCATTAGAGGCGAGAGAGGGGGACGCCGTCCCTTGCGCCGGCGGGTCACCAGGGCGCCGATTCCCTTGGGGGCATAGATCTTGTGCCCGCTGATGCTGATCAGGTCGATGCGAGGGTCGCGCAGGGGTGACGTTTCCTTCCCGAAACCCTGGGCGGCATCCACGTGCAGGTAGGCCGGATGGTTCCGGAGCAAGCGGGCGATTTCCCGGATGGGCTGAATGACTCCGGTCTCGTTGTTGACCTGCATCACCGAGACCAGGAGGGTATCTTCGCGGACCGCTTCCAGGATGGACTGGGGATCCACCCAGCCGCCCGCCTCCGGGGCTACCAGCGTGACTTCGAAGCCCCGGGCGGAGAGTGCCTGCAGGGGCTCCAATACGGACTTGTGCTCGATCCGGGTGCTGACCAGATGGGTCCTGCCGGTCTCGGCTCCATGCTCGGCCAGACCCAGCAGGGCCAGGTTGTTGCTCTCGGTGGCGCCGCTGGTGAAGATGATCTCGCCCCGGGTGGCGCCCACCAACGCCGCTACCCGCACGCGCGCCTTCTCCACGGCGCTGCGGGCCCTGGCTCCGAACCCGTGATGCCGGCTGCCGGCGTTGCCGAATTCAACCCCCAGATAGGTCATAACCTCCCGCTGCACCCGGGAATCCACCGGGGCGGTGGCGGCGCAATCCAGATAGACAGCCATCGGTTGATGAGACTCCGTTTCCACGGCGGCAAAATACGGTCTACCGGGCGGTCACGAGACGGTCATTGCCCGGAAACTTCGGATTTTATTGGATTTATGGATCACTCGCAAGGCAAAACTGCCCGCCTGAGAGGCTCCGTCCCCTCGGTTTCGGATCGGGTATCGTCAGGGCGCGCCTGGTCAGCGACCCTAGGATCGGGTGACACGAACCGTCAATTTCACGCCGTTGCGCAACGTATTGGCCGCAATACACCCTCGCTCGGCAATGGCGACCAGCTTGTGCAGGACCGCGGCATCGCTGCAGTCCGCGGATACGGCCAGGTCAATGGCGGCAAACCGGGAAGGATTCTCAGCCAGGGTGGCGGTGACGGTGGTGGACACCCGGTAAACCGGCGCCTGGCGGGCGCAGATAGCCGCCAGAAGGTTGCTGGTAAAACATCCCCCCAGGCCGACCAGGATCAGCTCGCCTCCCATGGGGCCTTGGTTCTCTCCCCCTCTCTCCAGGGGACGGTCCACCGAAATCCGATGGTCGCGTACCTGGGCCGTCGATGTCACCGCTCCCGTCTGGTCGATGCGGATCTGCACTGTATTTCCCATGTGTAGTCTCTCATTCACCAACGAGTTCAGGGTCTTTCATAAAGAACCTTCCCATCGCGGAGAGCTGAACGCAACAAGGTTCCCACCATGTGCCCGCGCCGGGCTACTTCCTCGGGAGTCGCTACCACGATGTCCTTGCAGACCGGCAGATCGCCCAAGATCCGGCGGATCTCGATAGCTGAGTCTCGCTTATCGGTTCCATTGGGCAGAATTACGAGCAAGTCTACGTCGCTCCACTCGGTTGCCGCGCCCCGTGCATGGGATCCGAAGAGGACGACCTGCGACGGCCGGAAGCCCTTCACGATGCGGTCTACCATGATTGATATGAACGTATCCGAGGCGGCCACATTCATGCTGAACCTCCCGTGTCGCCATTTCCGACCAGCCCGCTAGTGTTATGTCCCATAAATAAGTGATATAATAAAGGGCAAACTTTCCATTCT
>JAPPFQ010000430.1 GCA_028875135.1 Acidobacteriota bacterium | reverse complement strand
GCGTAGGACAGGATCGGGATCTTTTCGAATCCGTGGTCGTCCAGCCTATCCCGAATGGCCTCCACCCGGCCGTCCATCATGTCCGAGGGGGCGATCAGGTCGGCGCCGGCCCGGGCATAGACCAGCGCGGTCTCGGCCAGAAGCTCCAGGGTGGCGTCGTTGTCGACGTCGCCGTCGCGCAGGCTGCCGCAGTGGCCGTGGGAGGTGTATTCGCAGAGACAGACGTCGGTAATGACCAGCAGGTCGGGTTCGGCCGCCTTGACGGCCCGTACCGCCGAGGCGATGATGCCCTCCTCGTCGTAGGCCCCGCTGCCCTCCTCGTCCTTCGACGGCGGAATACCGAAGAGCAGAACGGCCGGGATTCCCAGCGACCGCACCCCGTGGCATTCCTCCACCAGCCGATCGACGGAAAAGTGGTAGTTGCCGGGCATGGAGGGGATTTCGCGCTTCACACCCTCGCCCGGACAGACGAAGAGGGGATAGATGAAGTTGAACGGGGAGAGCCGGGTCTCGCGCACCATGGCGCGCAGCCGCCGGCTGCTCCGCAGGCGGCGCGGTCGGTAGAATGGCGTCGGCACGAATCCCCCCGGAACCCAGGACGCGCCGATTGTAGCACAGGCAGACAGAGGCACCCGGTGCGGCAAATTCATTGCCCTACCCTCTATAATGACCTCGCCGCAGCACCGGCGGCGCTATCCGGAACCAGAGCAATGCAGCCGCCTCAGGAGGACAAGCTCATGACCAGCCGTCAAGAGGGGAAAAGGAGTCGTCCGGCAGGGTCGTCCCGCCTCGCCGGAATCAGCCGCCGGGATTTCCTGCAGGCGGGCGCTTTGGCGGGTTTGAGTGGGATCGGCCGCCTGCATGCCAGGCCTCAGGCCGA
This sequence comes from Acidobacteriota bacterium, assembly GCA_028875135.1. Lineage (GTDB taxonomy): Bacteria > Acidobacteriota > Terriglobia > Versatilivoradales > Versatilivoraceae > Versatilivorator. The sequence continues at coordinate 5,870 of JAPPFQ010000430.1, read as the reverse complement.
TCCCCGGCTGGAGTTGGCGGGGCGCCGGATTTCGGTCAGGGTCCGGCGCGACCTGGGCCTGATAGTCGCCGATCGCGACGGGCAGCCGGTCTGGACGACCTCCACCCGGAACAAACCGGAAGCGGTATGGGTCTCTTCCGGTTCCGGCGAAGAGAGACGGGCCGCTTTCGAGACAGCCGGCCGCCGGCAGCAGGAAGCCTTCAGCGACGGCGCCCACCGAGGCCATCTGATTCGGCTGAGCCGGTTTCCCCGCTCGGACCTGGTCCTGGCCCTGGTGCTGGCGCTCGATCCCGATAGCGACGAGCTGCTCATCGAGGTCCGCCAGGAGGGAGGCGGGGACAGCCTGAAGCAGGTGGACCACCTCTATTGCCTGGAGAAACCCACGCCGGCCGGAGGCTACCTGGTGGTCCCGCACGGATCGGGCTATCTCATTCCCGCCGACACCGGCAAGAAGCTGGGGCCCCTGGACGACTACTTTGTCCAGCCGGGTGCACTGGGTGGAAACACGCGCAGGAGCCAAAACATTATCGGGTACCGCTACACGCTGCCGGTCTTCGGCATGGTCAACCGAAACCGGGATTGCCTCTACCAGATCGTGGAGACCTGGTGGGATTGCAGCGTTGCCGTCGAGCACCTGCCGGGAGACCGGTCCACTCTGGACTTCAACTGGCTGCCCTCTCTGGGGCGGCTCTCCTACCCGCGCAGGTCTCTGATGCGGTTCGCCCGGGGAATGGACCACGTCGGAATTGCCAAGAGCTACCGCGCTTACGCCAAGGACCGGGGACTGCTGCGAACTCTGAAGGAAAAGGCGGAGGAAGTCCCGGCGCTGCGCCGCTATATCGACGGGATCGAATATCGAATCCTGTGGCAGGCCGAGGCCGATCGAAAATCCCTTCGCGACCTCAGGGAATTCCGGCGCCGGGACCTGCCGGTCAACTTCTTTTTTCCCAAGTGGGGTACCGAGGAATACGACTCCGCCCGGGGAGAAATCTGGAACGCCACCGCTTCCTGGCAGGCCTTCATGCTGGAAAGGAATCCGATTCCGGGGGGATGGGAACGCCTGGTGCGTCTCTCCCGGGCCGCCGGAGTGGAGGGCGCCCTGGTGAAGGTGATGATCAATCCCACCCAGTATGCTCCCGGAGCACCCTCCTACGATCCCGGCAAGCGTGCCCTGGACGAGGCGGGACAGCCGCGCCGCTGGCCTCAGATCAGTCCCTGGTTCGCGCCGGAGCTGACTCGGCAGGCATTGGAGAGCCTGCTGGCCAAGGGCTTTCAACTGGATGCGCTCTATTTCGACGGCTACGCCGCCCATGCCGGGGTGCCCGAGGACCACTCCAGCAGCCATCCGCTGCCGCGGCGGTTGGCCATCCAAAGGATGCTGGAGAGTTTTCGGGAAGCACGACACCGCGGAATCATCGCGGGCGCCGAGCTGCCCAGGTTCTGGGCCATGGCGGAGTGCGATTTCTTCTTTTTCCGGTCGGGCTGGTCCTCGGAGATCCTGGGGGTGGGAGAACCCATTCCGTTGTTTCAACTGGTCTTCCACGAATGTTTTGCCGGCTGCTTTTCGGGCGGCGGCTACGGTCGCTACGACTGGCCCCGTGACCGGCAGCCGAGGCTTTACGAATTGCTGTTCGGGGCGGCTCCGGCCTACAACTGGATGCTGCCCTACAGCGATGCCCATCCGGGGACGGCGTTCACCGAGGTCCCGGTTGCCGATTGGGACAACCCCAGGATGGAGGCCCGCCTGGAGTGGCTGAGGCGTTGGCGCGCCTTCTATCGGGCCGTGGCCTGGTCGGAGATGTTTTCCCACCGGTTCCTCAACGCCGAGAGGACTCTGCAGCAGGTTGCCTACGCCAACGGGGTCGAGGCGGATTTCGACCTGGCCAAGGGGCTGTGCCGGGTTCGGGGGGTGTCCGGGTTCAGCGGCGAATGGGAGAAGCCCCACCGGGGACGACTCTGAAGGGGCAAATGGCGTCCGGGCGCCTGTGTTTTCAGTGTAAGATAACCTGGGAACTGAAGCCGCCATGGCGAGAGCCCTGTTTCGTGGCCGGCATTCGGGGCGGATGGCCCGGAGCAGAGAGAAACCCACTCTTGTCAATCGCAGGAAGAGAATGAAGCGCAAACCGAATCTCACAATCCTGATCCCGTTGCTCTTGATTCTGTCGGCTACCGTTCCCCGCCAGGGAGCCGGCGAACCTCCAGCCAACGGGAAGCCGATCGCCGTGACCTTCGTGGACGTGGCCGAACAGGCCGGTATCGATTTTCAGCACTTCAGCGGCAGCGCCGAGAAGACCTACATTCTGGAAGGAATGAGCGGGGGGGTGGCCTGGATCGACTACGACCGGGACGGCTGGCAGGATCTCTACCTGGTGAACGGCGGCCACTGGGAGGAACTGCTGCAGGGCAAGCGGAGCGTCTCCAACGCTCTCTACCGCAACAACGGTGACGGCACCTTTACAGACGTCACCAAAAAGGCCGGCGTCGGCGGCGAGCGCTGGGGCATGGGCGTAGCCGCTTCCGACTACGACAACGACGGCTGGCCGGATCTCTTCGTGTGCAACTACGGACCCAACACCCTCTACCGCAACAACGGCGACGGCACCTTCACCGACGTCACCGATCGAGCCGGAGTCGGAGACGGGCGCTGGGCGGTCAGCGCCGCCTTCGGCGACTATGACGCCGACGGGCACCTGGATCTGTACGTGACCAACACCGTCACCTTCGACCACGAGAATCCACCTCCCATGAACTGCCAATACCGGGGCATCACCGTGCAGTGCGGTCCCCTGGGCCTGCCCTGCGACGGAGACATCCTCTACCGTAACAACGGCCGGGGTGTCTTCGAGGATGTGACCCGAAATGCCGGGGTAGGGGAGGTCAAGCCCTCCTACGGACTCGGCGTGCTGTGGACCGACTACGATAACGACAGGGACCTGGACCTCTACGTGGCCAACGATCAGATGGCCAACTTCATGTTCCAGAACCAGGGGGACGGGACCTTCGCCGAGGTCGGCCTGCTTTCGGGAGCCGGCTATTCCGACGACGGCATCGCCCAGGGCAGCATGGGAGTCGATTTCGGGGACTACGACCACGATGGTCTGCTGGATATCTTCATCACTCACTTTGCGGACGACTACAACACCCTCTACCGCAACCTGGGCGGCGGGAATTTCCGGGATGTCAGCCACCTGGCGGAGGTGGCTTTTCCCAGTTGGTCCTACCTGGCCTGGGGGACCGGCTTCGTGGATGTCGACAACGACGGCTGGGAGGATCTCTTCATCGCCAACGGGCACCTGTTCCCGCAGGTGGACCGCTACGAGATGGGCCAGAGCTTCTTTCAGCGCAGCCAGCTTTTTCGGAATCTGGGCAACGGGAGGTTCCGCGAGGTCACGGCCGGGCTCGACCGGGTCAAGCTCTGGTCCAGCCGGGGAGCGGCCTTTGCCGACTATGACAACGATGGAGATATCGACGTCGCCGTCAACAACCTGGACGGAAACCCCTGGCTGCTGCGGAACGACGGGGGAAGCCGGCAACGGTGGCTGAGCCTGCGCCTGGAAGGCGCCCAAAGCAATCGCAGCGCCGTGGGGGCCCGGGTGACGGCCTTGACCCGGACGGGAGTCCAGATCCGGGAGGTGCGGGGAGGTTCCAGCTACCAATCGACTCACGACCTGAGAGTGCACTTCGGCCTGGGCAATTCCAGGAAAGTCCAGTCGCTGGAGGTGCGCTGGCCGGACGGGACCGCGCAGAGGTTCACCGACGTCTCCGGCAACCGGAGATACCGGCTCAAGGAAGGAGGGCGTCTTGAGCGGGACAAGTGACGGGGCTGATGAATTGTCGATTGCTGATTTCCGATTGTTGATTGAGGAGTCATGACGACTGATTTTGCCTCAAATCCAAAATCCAAAATCCAAAATCCAAAATCCAGGCTGCCGGTTTACCTGATTCTCTGGGTCTTTTTATTCAGTCCTAGGCTGGGGGCCGAATCCCGCCACTACCGGGAAGCCAGGGACCTGTATGACAGGCAGCAGACTCTGATGGCCATGCTGTCAGCCCAGAAGGCCGTGGAGGAGGAACCGGAGAACGCCGACCATCTTTTTCTCTATGGTCTGATCCTGACCGACCTGAAACAGTTCAGCGAAGCCGAGGTTCAGCTTCGCAAAGCCCTGGGCCTCCGGCCCGACAGTGCTGAATTTCATTACCGCTTGGCCGCCCTGCTGCTGCAGGAGAAGATGGAGTGGAAGGCCACGCTGGGACTGGACCGGCGGGACACCAGCACGCAGGTACTGCGGGGAACCGAGCAGGAAGCCATGGAATCTCTGGAAGCAGCCGTCAAGCTCGACCCCAACCACTTCAAGGCCAGGCTCCATCTGGGTCGCAACTATTACGAGCACAATCAGCACCTGAAGGCTCGGCAGCAGTTCGAGGCGGTATTGGAAAAGGATCCCGGCTACCCCTGGCTTCACTACCATCTGTCGATGCTGCATTCCAACCGTGGAGAGGTGCAGGCAGCTATCGAGGAGCTGGAAAAGGAACTGGAACTCCACCCCACGCACTCCCAGGCCCGGCTGGAGTTGGGGGAGTGGCTGGTCAAGATCAGCCGGTACGAAAGCGCGTTGACCCATCTTTCCCAGGTAAAGCAGGATGAGGTCCATCCGGTCGATCTGAACTATGCCATCGCCAAGGCGCACCGGGGCCTGGGGAGTCCCGAGCAGGCCCTGGCGGCGGCCCGGAAATGCCTGGAGATGGACCCCGAGTTCTCCGACGCTCATTACCTGCTGGGACAACTCTACCGGGAAACCGGGAAACCGGAGCTGGCCCGCCAGTCCATGCAGACCTTCCAGAGAGTCAAGAAGAGCCCCACTCGCTGAGCGTCTCTCCCTATTGACTTTCGGCCGCTCCTTGGCCAACATGGATTGACAATCTGAATTCGACCCTTTGAATCGGAATCGGGCGGGTGCCTCATGAAACTGGCGAAATGGACTTGCTGGCTTGTGTGTGGATTGTTGCTGTCACCGCTGGCGGTGATGGAGGCTCAGAAGAAGAAGGACCGGCAGCGGGAGCGGTCGCTGCGCCGGGAGACTCAGGACCGGTTCCTCAAGAAGTGGCTCAAGCAGGACGTCTCCTTCATCATCACGCCGGAAGAGAGAGACGCGTTCAAGAGTTTGACCAACGACGAGGAGCGCTACCAGTTCATCGAGCAGTTCTGGCTGAGACGGGATCCCAATCCGGACACCGTGGTCAACGAGTTCCGGGACGAGCACTACCGGCGCATCGCCTACGCCAACGAGCGGTTCACTTCAGGTAAGATGGGCTGGAAGACCGATCGCGGGCGCATCTACATCATGTACGGTCCCCCGGATCAGATCGAGACCCACCACGGGGGAGGCACCTACCACCGGCCCTACTGGGAGGGGGGAGGGAAGACCAGCACCCATCCCTTCATCACCTGGCGATACCGCTACCTGGACGGGTTGGATCTGGGACAGGAAGTCATTATCGAGTTCGTGGATCGCACCTTTACCGGTGAGTATCGCATTGCGCTCGATCCTTTCGAGAAGGACGCCCTCAAGAATACTCCGGTGGCCGACCTGACCGAGGACCAGAGAATGGGGCGGGGCGACGACATCAGCCGCCATACCCGCTACCCGTCGGGGCTGTTCTATTCGGACTTCCGAATGAGCCAGATGCTCCGGCTGAGACAGGTGGCGGCTCTCAACCGGGCTCCCAAGATCCGATTCAAGGACCTGGAAACGGTGGTCGACACCAAGCTCACATACAACACCTTTCCCTTCGACTACCGCACCGACTTCATCAAGATCACCGAAGACACCATCCTGACGCCCATCACGGTGGTCATGAAGAACAGCGAC
>JAPPFQ010000028.1 GCA_028875135.1 Acidobacteriota bacterium | reverse complement strand
CTATTGCGCCGGAACGGGCCCGCACCCGGACACTTGGTCAAGAGCTTGAACAGTAGAAGTTATCCCCTTGGCAATGACCGATCCGGACGGTCAGTCAACCGTCTCGCGGATTGGCCACTTTTTCCGGTCCGCTTTTCGGAAGGGAATTTGAGTCACGTCGCTGACCAGCGCTCCCGGTGAATCCACATACAGAACTTGTCGGGCCAGGGGGGCGAATGCCGCCTGGAAATGCTGCATCGATTTCACCACCAGGATCCGCCGGGTCCGAGGATCGATGCCCATGTTGGTGAAGGCATCGGTGCCCAGGGTTTGAGTTCGAATGGAGTTGACCACGATGTCGATGCCGCCGGTGCGCAAAACGACGGCGTCCCCAAGAGGCGAGACCGAACGGCCGGCGCCGCTGCCGAAGGTCTGGCAGGCGTTGCGGACCACCTTGGCTACCGTCACCGGAAGATCCAGGGGCCGTCCCGAACTCGGCCCCATCTTGCCTCCCAGGCGCACGTCGAATCGGGCTCCTTCTCCCGCTTCGGTAGCCACGGCTACCACCGTCGGATCCCAGATACATGCCACCGCGGCATCCTCGATCCGGTGATCGATCAGAGCCTCGAGGATGAAGGTGGAATCTCCGGAAGCCCCACCTCCCGGGTTGTCGGCCACGTCCGCCAATACCACCGGTCCCCGGTCCTGACTCAAGGCTTCTGCCAGGGCTTCGTCGATGGTCCTGTAGTCGGGCCGGAGTCGATGACGCAGTTGAAAAAGCCGGCGCCCCAGGGATTCTGCCAGGCGGTTTCCTTCCCGCGGTATCCCATCGGTGACGACCAGGATCCGGGTTCCCATGTCGGCAACGTCCCCCCAGAGAAACCCGTGGGCTATCGAGATCGAAAGAATCTCCTTCCGCCGCTCCAGGTGCTTGACCCCGTCCAGGTAGCTCTTCATGGGTTCCGAGGTGGTGTGGTAGATGCCCATCATGCCGCAATCGTATAGAGCCATGTGCGGTTGGATGGCGCCCGAGGCGGTCGCGGACAGGATGTGGAAGAGCTCTCCGGCCCGGTCGGCAGCATCCGTATGGGGGTATTCCTTGAAGCTGACGATGGCGGTAGCCTCCTCGACCATCCGGTTGGTCAGGTGGCAGTGGAGATCCAATTCGACCCCGACCGGCACCTTGGGACCGACCAGGGCGCGAATACGAGCCAGCAGATCCCCCTCGCAATCGTCATATCCCTCGGCGACCATGGCGCCATGCAGGCTGAGCAGAACCATGTCCACCGGCAGGGCCCGCCGGAGGTCCGCCAGAATTTCTTCCCGGTAGGACTCGTAGACGCGGCGCAGCGTCACGCCGGAAGGTTGGGCGAAGGCGCACAGACTCTCCACCACCGACCAGCCGTTCCGTGAAGCCAGGCGGCGCCAGAGGATCAGAGGCACCGCAAAGAGAAACGGGTCGTGGCTGTGGTTCCCCCCTCTGACGAGGCAGGTTTCTTCAAAGGTGCGATAACCGGTGGGGAAGGGAGAAAAGGTGTTGGTTTCGGTGCCCAGACAGGCCAGAAAGAGTTTCATGGGTCCCAATCCGCCGGATCATTCCACCGGGATCAATGTCCCTTGGCATGACTCGCGGCTGTTGAGGATTATTCCCCAATCCGGGCCGCGTACGGAAACGTTTTCGGTTCCGCCCGCCCGAATCCAGGATCCGGAGGAGGACGGACGCAAGTCCGCACGAGATGGTATGATTCTGCCGTTCTGCGCCATGACAGATCCGGTCTTCTGATTGCTCTCACCGAAGCAGTTCCGGGTGGCCGCCACCTCACCGAAAGGAAGAATCGTGAATCCCAAGACGCTTGCACTGTCCATTGCCTTCCTGCTTGCAGTCGCCGCGGGCTGTACCCGCAATGCCGGTCCCGATAATGCGGCTGCCTTGGAAGAGCACTTCCGGCAGTCACTATCCGGAGCGACTCTTGTCGGCTACTTCACCGTGGGGGACAGGAAGGATCTGCGGGAGGAAAAATACACCATCACCAAGGTTTCGAAGATTCCAGGCGGCCTCTGGCTCTTTCAGGTCCGAATTCAATACGGCCAACGTGACGTCACACTGCCGTTGCCGCTGAATGTCCAGTGGGCGGGAGATACCCCCGTCATCACACTGACCGACTTGAGCATCCCCAATCTTGGAACCTACACCGCCCGAGTGCTGATCTATCGAGACCAGTACGCCGGAACCTGGAGCGGTGGCGATGTGGGCGGGCAGATGTTCGGGCGAGTGGTTCGGGAAACGGAACCCTGAGTGTCCGGCTGGCCGGCAGCTAACGGTAGCGCACCCTCAGTTCCACCTTTTCCACCCTCATCCGGGGCTGGGTATCGGCTGCCGGGAGAGTCCGACGAATTCCCAGAAGATTGGTTCCGGCAACCAGCTGAGTCCCCCGAGGCCGGAACGTCAGCCATCCCTCGTCGATCGCGGGCTGAGCCAGTAACGCCCCGTTGAGTCTCACCTCGATCTCCCGTTCGATCCCCTTTCGGGGAGGCAGGTTGTAGTAGCTGTCGGGAGGCTGGGCCTTGCGCGCCCGGATTCTTGCCTGCATGAATCGCTTGACGAAGGTCCGCTCCAGTTTTTGCGTGTCCGGCAGGGACCGGGCGGCCGGGTCCGACAACAAGAACCTCAGACTGAGGTCTCTGATCCGGTCGGATCTCCAACCCAGCTCGTCCGCCACCTCCAGTCGAAGCAGAGTATCGGCCTTGCCGTCATTGGCCAACCCGGCCGGAAGTTGAGCCAGCATGTTGGAATTGGCATAAAAATGCCGGGGAGTATGCCAACTCTCCGGCTCCAGCGAGGGGTGTCCGCCCCCGCCCCGGCGCTGTATCACGAAGGTCTTGTCCCGGTCTCTCAGAGCTGCGGGCATGCCCATTTCCCGGTAGGCCTGCAGGTGGGTTTCCCAGACCGGGGTGTCGCTCCACTGAGCCGAACGCCAAACGTGGACGACGGGGTCGGGAAAGGGAACTCCGATTCGAGCTGCCGGCTCGGGACGGCCGTATGAGAAGTTGAAGGTGTGGATGCCGTCAGCTCCCTGTCTCCACCAGTTGGCGAAGATCCCGCGAAAGACTTCGATAGGCGGCCATTGGTAGCCGTCACTGCTGTGCCAGTCGTCCAGGCTGGGATAGAGCTTGATGTTGCGGTGCCGGGTGAAGGACCGGTAGCCCTGAATGTCGACCTCGAAGGAACGCACCCCCAGGGCGAACAGGTCCACAATCTGCTCCCGGGCCCAGGTTTCCACGTCCAGGCCGTCGAAGTGGGCGCCCTCGACCGTTTCAGGAACCCTGGCCGACAAAAGGAAGGGACGGTTTCGCTTGCGCTCGAATTCCAGCAGCATGGAACGGAGCTCGCGCATGAACTCCGTGAGGTGGTGGCGCAGTTGCCACTGCCTGCCTGGGGGCAGCACCGGAGGGGCGCGGGCGAAGTCGATATCAATGCCGTCGAAATCGTAGTTTTCGGCCACCTCTCTCAGGATGCTCAACTTGTAGTCCCTCACGCCCTGAACGGCAAAATTCCACATCCCCGAATCTCTCCAGGGCAAATGGATGAGCCAGTCGGGGTGGGATTCCTTCAGCGAGATCTGGCGGGTGGGCAGCAAGTGAAGGTCGTTGTCGCCGCCGTTGATGCGATAGGCAAAAAAGGCTTCCAGCCTTCGCTTGCGGGTTTCTTCCAAAAAGATCCGGACGGGATCTATTCCCTCGTCCAACCATCGTTGGTAACCGGGGTGGTCATAGGTCTCGGCGTAGTGGGGCAGGATCTTGCTGGGATAAGGCGCCTGATGGCCCTCCCCCCAGTTCCACCACAGGCTGTCGATATGAGTTGGGAAGTGGTCGATGAAGTCAAACTTGTAGTCGACCAGATCCCGGATGTCCGGATCGGTAAAGGTGGGGTCTCCGTGTATGGCGTCCCGGTTGACCACCACCCTGCGACGACGGTTGACTGCCGCCAGGTGTTGAGCCGAAAGCTTGAAGGGCACCAGCAAGTCCTTGAGTTGACGGGGCCGGGGGAGACTGATTCTTCAAGTGTGAACAGGCTTGAAGACTAGCCGGAACGGCGCACGGAGGCAAGACTTTCCTGGCGGGGGGGGCGACTCTCGGCTCCGAAAAGCAGCCCCCTTTGACGAATGGGGGCTGCTTGTCCGGCGAGCGATTAACTCAATGGGTGCTAACGCCTCTGAGACCGGCTTCTGCCGGAACTTCGGGACGACCGGCTCCGGCTGGAGGAGCTGGACCTGGAACTGTTGGAAGATGAGACCCTGGAAGAACTTCGGCTGGAGGAGCTGGAGGAGGAGCGTGACGGCGAGCTGTAGCTGGGGGAGCTTCGGCTGGAGGGCCTGGAGACCGACGGCGACGGACGACTGGTGCTGGGAGCGCTGCGAACCCGTGACGAGGACCGGGACGACGAAGATGGCGAAGGTGCCGAGACCCGCGAGGAACTTCTGGGCGCAAAGCGTGGAGATGGCCGCGCCGATGGCACGGACGGGACCGAAGGGGAAGATTGCGACACCGATTCAGCCGGGCGCGGAGGCGAACTTGCGGAAGGTGCCCCACGCGGGATCGTACCTTGGGTGGCGCCGCGGCGGTTGAAGTGTCGCCAGCGCTCGAGCGAGTTCGACCGGCTACCGCCATCCGGGCGGGCAGCCGCTGGACGCTGAGGATTTGCGGGCTCTCTCGGGCTTCGATCGACGTTGTTCCGACCACGAACCGTCGCCGAGCTCGATGGAGCACGCAGGCTGCGCCGGTTGGTGGTTCCTGCCGTGGACCTGGTGGCCGTAGTCCGTTGGGGTCTCAAACCCGGCGCCGAACGTCCCGCCTCCGACCTGACGGAAGAGCGGGCATTAGTCGGACGAGTGGCTTGGGTGTCGCTTCCCCCCATGGAATCGACGAACCGGACCATCTCCTGGCGTTGCTGGACGAAGGAGCGACGAGTGACGTTGCGTCGCGCACGGTCGGTCGAGAAGAAGCGGGATCGAATGTTTGAGCCAGGGTTCCGGGGCAGGCGGCGGTCCCTCCGAACGAGCTGACCCTGACTGGCGCGATCGGGTACGACGGGAATGCGGCCACGCATCAGGCTGGCCCGTCGCACCTCGGAGGCCTGCAGGGCGCGCGCATTCAGAATCTGTCCCCGGGAGAAGTGCCGGGCGGCGACCAGGGTGGTGCCATTGCGATGGCGCGCATTGCGGTAGCTGTTATAGATGTTGATCCGGTTGTTGACCAGGACGGTGGAGCCGCCCCTGCTCCGTCCTCGGCCGTAGCGAGAACGACGTCCGTACCAAGGGTGGTAGGGCTCACCGGGGGCAAGGGGAATCCAGCCGTAATACCCATAACGCGATCCCAGGCCGATCCCGAGACCGCCGCGGCCGCCAAAGCCGAAAAAGGCTACCAGCGCCGGCCGCCAACGGTGACGAGAGTAATAGGAGCCGGGGTACCAGCCCCAACCATACCGGGCATGGCGGAACCAGCGTCCATAGTGATAGGGAGCCCAGCCCCAGGGGTCGTGACTGACCCAGGTCCAGCCATAGTAGTCCAACCACGACCATCGACCGTACCGATAGGGCGCCCAGCCCACGGAAACCGAGGGAAACCAGCAGCGGCCAAAGCTGGGGACATAGACCCAATCGCCATGGCCGTCCAGGTCCTCAACACCGTAAACGCTGGTGTGTACGTAATGGTAGGCCTTGGACTTCATGAGTTGCCTGTCCCGGTGTGAGTTCCAGAGGTCCCAGTCATCCCTGGGGTCGGCCTTGGCCACCTGGAATTCGATGCCCTGGTCTCCCTTGCGGACGATCATGCGTTGACCGGATTTGAGTGTTTCGCTGCCGTGCGCCGAGGCCACCTCGGCCCGTCCCTTTCTCACGGTGACGGTTACCCGGTCGAGACCGACGACTTCCACCCGGTAGCGCCCGTTCTTTTCCGGGCGAACCGCCGCCAAGGGGGTTTCAATATCGACGTCCGCATCGCCGCCCCTCAATTCGCTGTAAGTGACGACTCCACGCTCGAGTTGAATACGAAAGGTTCGATGGGCCAGGTTGGCCAGTCGGGCCTCGGACAATTCGTTAAGGCGCAGAAAGTTGGAGTAATCCAGTTGGACTTCGGCACGAGAGGCCGGTCCGGCAGTCAGAATGTCGGCCTCCACCAGCGGCATGTTGACCGTGGCCTGGATCGAATCTCCCGATTCGCCTCGCTGCACGGTAACGTCGCCCTTGGCCAGGCTGAGCCTGGCGACACCCAGCGCCGGACCGGTCTCCTGCGACTGTGCCGGTGCCGAGTGATTGAAAGACATGGCAAAGAGGGGAAACAGAACCAAAATCCCGCGTCGATTTGTCATGGCTGATAACCTCCCGGTCGTAGCTACGGAATCTGCTTGCCTGAAGTGGATGGACTCGGCGGAAGGGCCTGCACTCGACCAGTATAGGGGGAGAGAAACGGGATTTCCATGTCAGGCCCTTCCTGCTTGAGAGATTTCCGGGTCGGATGGCTGGCGGACGAGAACCGGATCGAGTGTAGTCGGTGGGATGCGTGTGGGCGAATGAGGTGTTGCCTGGAGACAATAAGGAAGCACTCCCGACAATAGTCCTTGTTGCCGGCATTTTGAGATACGATAGACAGTAAGCTGGAGTCTCCGCCGGGAAGGCAGCGATGGCGTGATTGCGCCCAATGAGGCGATTTGAGGGCATCTGGCGCAACCCGGTGTGTTCAAATAAGTTGAATCATCAGGTGAGTTGGCATAACGT